>DBME01000465.1 GCA_002298155.1 Holophagaceae bacterium UBA706
GAGGTGCACGCGCTGTGGGCCGGCCTGGGCTACTACCGCCGCGCCCGCAGCCTCCAGGCCGCGGCGGCGGTAATCGCGCGCAACGGCTGGCCCCGGGACCTGGAGGGCCTCCTGGCCCTGCCCGGCCTGGGACCCTACACCGCGGCGGCCGTGGCCGCCCAGGCCTTCCAGCTGCCCACGCCGGCGCTGGACGGCAATGCCTTCCGGGTGGCGGCTCGGGTGCTGGGCATCGAGGACGATCCCCGCGGGCACGCCGGGGCGCTTCGGGACTGGCTGGTCCCCGCCCTCGCCGCCCACGGTCCCTCAAGGCTCACCCAGGCAGTCATGGAACTGGGGGCCACCGTGTGCGCGCCGGCGCCCCGCTGCGCCTCCTGCCCCCTGCGGGGGGCCTGCGCGGCCCTGCGCCTGGGACTCACGGACCGCATCCCCCCGGCGAAGGTCCCGGTGAAGGTGAAGGCCGTGGACCTGCACCTCCTGGCCATCACCGCGGGCGACGAATGGCTGGTGCGGCCGCCCTCCGCCAAGGGCCTGCTGGCGGGCCTCTGGAGCTGGCCCACCGCCGAGGCCCGGGAGGACGGAGGTGCCGCGGAGACGCCCCTGCCCTACGGCCTCGACGGCCGCGCCCTGCCGGGCTGGGTGCAGGTGTATTCGCACCGCAGGGAGACCGTGCGCCCCCTCGTGGCGCGCACCACGGCGCAAGCCGCGCCGCCGGGCCTGCGCTGGGTCGATGCCGCCACCCTGGCCGGCCTGCCCATGGGGCGCCGGGACCAGCGGCTAAGGGAGGCCCTGGCGTCGGAGAACGGCGAGCCGCTGCAGGCCGGCGATCTGCGGGCTCTGGGGGCGGTATTGGCCCCTTAGCTTTCGCGAATCGATTCCGCCGGATCGGTCCGTGAAGCGTGGAGGGCGGGCCCCAGGCTCGCCAGCAGCGTCGTGAGGGACAGAAGGAGCAGCGCTGCCAGAAGGCAGGCCAGATCCAGCGTACCCAGCCCCGGCACGCCGTGGGACAGCAGGCGGAACAACCCCGCCCCCGCCAGCATCCCGAAGCCCAGCCCCCACATCAGGATCCGCAGGCCCTGCTCCAGCACCAGACGGAAGAGGCGTGCCGGTCCGGCGCCCAGGGCGGAGCGCACCCCCAGTTCCGGGCGGCGCATGCGGAAGGTCTGGCGGAGCAGGCCGTACAGACCGAGGCTCGACAGGAGGGCCGCGGCGATCCCCAGGGCCGCCAGGGGATAGGCGGAATGGCGCTCCGGTTCCGTGAGGGCGGAGATCACCTCCTCGAAGGGCCGGGGATCCCCCGCGCCCAGGGCGGGATCCGAGGCCGCAAGGGCGGCGCGCACCTGGCCCCGCACCGTCGCCGCGTCCGCCCGGCTCCGGAGGATGATGTCCAGCGACGGGAGTTCAGGCCCCTCGGCGAGGCCCTCGAAGACCTGCGGCCGCAAGGGCTCCCCCAGATCGTATTCCCGGGTGCCTTCCACCACGCCCACCACGGTCCGGGTGTTCCCGCCCACCTCCAGGCGCCTGCCCAGGGGCGCTTCTCCGGGCCAGAGGCGCTCCGCCAGCTGGCGGCTCACCACGGCGCCATCGCGCTCCCCGGGGAGCGCCTTCCGGCCTGCCAGGAGATGGAGCCCCAGGGCCCCCACCACGTCGCCTTCCATGCGGTGGACCCAGGTCTCCACGGAGCGGTCCTGGCCCGCTGCATTCACCGACCAGCTGCCGCCCGCGTCCCACATGGGGGTGGACAGGCCCACGCAGGCGCCGGTCATACCCGGGGCGGCCCGCAGCCGTTCCGCCAGTTCCCCGGCCCAGCACCCGGCCATGGCCTGGCGATCCTGGGGCAGGGCCACGGAACAGACGCTGACCCCTTGGGTGTCGAAGCCGGATCCCCTCCGAAGCTGGCCCCAGAGGTTGCTGAGCAACATGGCGGCTCCCGCCAGGAGCACGAAACTCAGGGCCACTTCCACGGCCACCAGGACCCTGCGCGCGCCGGTGCGCGGGCTGGCGTGGCTGGCCAGATCCCGCAGGGCCTGGGCCGGAGGCACCGTCATGGCCCGGAGGGCGGGGAACGCGCTGGCGCCCACGCCCGTGGCAAGGCCCAGGGCGAGGGCCGCGGGGAAGGTCCAGGGAGGACGCGCCGGTACCAGGGCCAGGCCCAGCTGAGTGGCCATGAAGCCGCGCAGGGGGCCCTCCAGCAGGAGGCCGCCCCCGGCGCCCAGCAGGCCGAACCCCAGCCCTTCCAGGGCCACCTGCAGGCCCAGGAGCCTGGGAGGAGCGCCCAGGGCCCCCTGGAGGGCCAGGACGCCTTGGCGGTCCGCGAGCCTCGCCAGGAGCAGGGCGGAGGCGTTGGCGCAGGCGACCATGAGCAGGAGTGCCACGGCGGCGCCCATGAGCAGCAGCCGGGAACGGTAGGGCCGGCTCCGGTCCTCGCCCAGTGGGACCGCCCTCAAGCCGAGGCCCCGGCCTTCCGTCGCGGAGGCCAGGCCCCGGAGGGCTTCATTGGTTTGGGCGAGGGTGACGCCGTCCCGCAGGCGGCCCACCACTTCGTAGTCCACCCCCGCCTCGGGCACCAGCTCCTCCGGGCGGAAACCGATGGGCAGGCAGAGGTCGGGATGCCCGGCGCGGGCCGTGGGAGGCACGAAATCCGGCGGCAGCACGCCCACCACCTGGCGGCCGCGGCCTCCGATGACCAGGCTCCGGCTCAGGATGCCGGGGTCCGCCCCCAGGCGGTTCCGCCAGAAGCGGTGGCTGAGGATCACCACGCCGGGGCCGCCCAGGCGGTCCTCCTCCGCCGTGAAGCCCACCCGGCCCAAGGCCGGCTTGATGCGCAGCAGCGGCAGCAGCCCGCCTGAAACCCGGATTCCCCGCACGGGGACGGGGCCCTCCGGTGTCAGGAGGGTGGTGCCGCCCAGGCCGAGGGCGCCGGTTTCGGGCAGGACCTGCGCGGCCGCCGCCAGGGCCCCGAACTGGCTGCCGTTGAACTGGGCGCGGTCGTAGCCGGGGAGGGTCCGCCACACCGCCACGAGGCGGTCCGGCTCGGCGTAAGGCACCGGGTGCAGCAGCAGGGCATCCAAGAGCGAGCAGAGCGAAGACGCCGCGCCCAGGCCCAGGGTCAGGGTTAGCACGGCCAGGAAGCTCGGGACCGAAGCCTGGCGGACCCCGCGGAACGCCTGCTGGAGATGATGTCGGAAGGGGACCATGGCGCGCTCCACGCGGATGCGTGGACCTAGCAAGTCCCGCGCCCAAAGCCTAAATTGTTGTTTTCACTGGGCATGTTCGGACAGCAACCCCGTGCGGTTTCCCGGAATCGGCATGGGCCGTCCCGCAAGTGGGATCAGATCGTCAGGGCCAGCAGCGCCTGGGCCAGGACGATCTTGAGGATCGTGGCCAGGGGATAGACGGCCGCGAAGCCCACGTTGGGCAGGTCGTTCTTCGACTGCTGGGTGGCGTAGCCCAGCACCACGGGCTGGGTGTGGGTGCCGGCCACGATGCCGAACATGACGCTCAGGGGGATGCGGAAGATCTTGTGGCCGAGCCAGTAGGCCAGGGTATCGGCCAGAGTGGCCACGATGAAGGCCGAGGCGAGGAAGATGGGCAGCCAGGCCAGGTTCCGGGCCAGGATCTGCCGGAAGCCTTCCCCGGAGATCACGCCGATGCCCGCGGCGAACAGCACCAGGCCGAACTGCCGGATGGTGTGGTTGGCGCTGTAGGGGATGTTCCAGACAAAGTGGCCCAGCTTGTGGAAGCGGCCAAGGATGAGGCCCACCACCAGGGGGCCCCCGGCGAAGCCCAGCTTGAAGATGATCCCGTGGCCCAGGGGAATGGGCACCTGGCCCAGGGCCAGGCCCGCCGCCAGGCCCATGGCGAAGGTCAGGAAGCTCGCCTCGGAGAGTTCGCGGTAGCTGTCCCCGAAGAGCTCCTCCACCGCGGCGATGTTGTCGCGGGCGGTGGCCACGCGGATGCGGTCGCCCAGCTCCAGGACGGTGTCGGCGTCGGGCACGAACCACACGTCGCCCCGGCGCAGGCGGCTGATCATGCAGTTGTGCTTCTCGGGCAGCTGCAGGTCGCGCAGGGGCCGGCCGATGAGGTCGTGGTTGCTCACGAACACGCGCGTGGAATCGTACTCGCTGATGTCGTGCTGCAGGGCGATGTCGGCCTGCCGGCCCAGGAAGGCCCGGGCCCGCTTGATGTCCTCGGGGGTGCCCACGCACACCAGGAGGTCGCCCTCCTCCAGGGCGATGTCCAGGGGCGCCATGATGAACTCCCCGCCGCGCTTGAGGCGGTTGAACACGACCTTGCAGTTGGCCCGCTCGCGCAGGTCCACGTGGGTCATGCCCGCCGCGCGGGCCTCGATCTCGATGGTCTCGGCCTCCAGCTGGCTGGAACCCGAGCTGTAGCCGTGGAGGCTCGCGGCCTCCTTCTCCAGGTCCACCTTGAAGAACCGCCGGCTGAGGGGGATCGAGAGCATCGGCACCAGCACGCCGATGGGGTAGGCGATGGCGCTGGCCACGGTGGGCTGGGCGATGGCCAGCGTGTCGGAGGTGGTGCGCTTGACGGCCTCGATGACCCCGGCCAGGGCGGGCATGTTCGTGAAGGAGCCCGCCAGCAGGCCCGCGGCGTAGCGGCTGTCGAAGTGGAAGAGCCGCGCCACCGTGATCACGGCGCCGGTGCTTACGAACATGACGATGGCCACGGTGGCGTTCTTCTTGATTCCCTCCTTGCTGAAGGAGGACCAGAAGCTGTGGGCGATGGCCAGGCCCATTGCGTAGACGAAGATGGCCAGGCCCAGCTCGTAGATGAGCTTCATCTCCTTGGAGATGTCCTTCTTCACCACGGGGTCCAGGTCCGGCGTCACCACCAGGGCGCCCAGCGCGATGCCCGCGAAGAGGATCGAGGCGATGCCGAAGGAGGCCCCGCCCAGGCGGATCTTGGAGATGGGATACCCCAGGGCCACCACCGCGAAGAGCAGCAGCAGCGGGTTATGCGCGAGCAGGCTGAAAGCGAATTGCATGGCGACTCCTCCGACGGGGGCCGGACAGAACAATGTGGCGGAACACGCACTGGCGGGGGGCATTCAACGTCGAACCGGTGTCCACGGGACGCTTCCTTTCCCATGATACCTCCGCCTTCTTGGTCGTTCGTCACATGACGGATGGACGGCCATCCGGTACACTTGCGGCTCAGCCCAAGGATTCCCATGACGGTCCGCCGCCTGGTCAGATTTCGCCCCCGCCGCGACGATAAGGTCAGCTCCACCGGCCTGCGTAAGCTCCTGACCCAGGGGGCCCTTCGGATGCTGGACCTGGTGTCCATCTCCATCGTCATCCTGCTGGTTGCGGCCCCCTTCGCCTGGAAGAAGAAGCGCGCCGACGACATCATCGACGCCTGGACGCAGCCCAAGATGAACGACGTGGGCCGCCTGGAAACCGACTGGATGACCGTCCCCGTCATTCCCGATTTCAAGGGTGGCGACGAGCCGGTCGTCCGCAGCTTCCTCCAGGCCCAGCCCCTGGTGGTGGCCATCAAGCGCCGGACCGGCGACGGCCCGGTCTGGGTCCGCAAAGGGGAGGCCCTGGTGCCCGCCGGCGATACCCCGGTGGATCAGGCCCTGGCGAGCTGGTTCCCCAAGGCCCTCAATGCCCGGTGCTACCTCTGGCACCCGGAGGGCCCCCTTCCCGACGAGCAGCGTTCCGGTCCCAAGCTGGTGCTCACGGGCGACCCCTGGCTGGTGGCCAAGGTCTGGCGGGAAGGCACGCCCCAGGTCGAACAGTTCCTGCGAAACCACTTCGGCACGGCCCCCACCTTCCGGGTGGCCCTCCTGAAGGATGGGGACGACGGGCGCAAGGACCTCAAGCCCCAGCCCTGGGGTGCGGAGCCCAACATCCAGGCGGACCCCTACCGGGGCACCAACGCCCCTTTCGCCTCCCAGCTCGTTAGCAACGAGTTCCCCGGCTGGGTCTTCACGGTCATCCCCCTGCGGGCCGATGCCCGGGCCGTCGTCCGGAACGTGCGGATCCAGTTCTACCTGGCCTCAGCCGCGGCGCTGGCCGTGGGCGGCTCCATCGTGCTGGCCCTGTGGCTCCGGTCCCGGGCCCGGCGCAAGGCCGCCCTGGACGCCGACCGCATGGCCTCCATGACGCACAGCCTGAAGACCCCCCTGGCCATCCTGAAGTTCCGGTGCGACACCCTGCGCCTGGGCCGCCACTCCCCCGACCAGCTGGACGCCCACCTCATCCAGATCGGGGAGGAGGCCGACCGCCTCTCCTCCATCATCGAAAGCGCTCTCATGGCCATCCAGGGCTCGCCGGAGGCCGGACCCCAGGGCGAGGTGACCCCCGACTGGATCCAGGGCCTCGGGGAGGACTTCATGCCGGCCTTCGAGGCGGCGGGACGCCGGTTCGTCATCTCCTGCGTGGACACCACCGGCAAGGCCGCCCTGCCCTCCCTGCGGGCCGCCCTTTCCACCCTGGTGGAGAACGCCCTGTTCCACGGCGAAGGGGAGGTGGTCCTGGAGACCAGCCGGAAAGCCAAGCGACTCCTCATCCGGGTGAGCGACGAGGGGCCGGGCCTGGATTCCGCGGACCTCAAGTCCCTGGGCAAACCCTTCATGCGGATCCGGGAGAAGGACCAGGAGGGCTTCCGAAAGGACGGCCAGGGCCTCGGACTCAGCCTGCTGATCAAAATGGTCGAGCGGGAGGGCTGGGGTCTCACCTTCGAATCTGAATTCGGCCGGGGCCTCACCGCAACTATTGAAGTCCCAGCGATTTGAACGGCTTGGCAAACAGATTGGAATTATAATTTCTACAAGTAAGGTGCTAGAATTCCATCAAGATCACTTTGATGGCGGAGTCGGAGTTGGCGCATCTCCTTGTGGTAGAGGATGAGGTTGAGCTCCAGCAGTTGCTGGAGACGAATCTTCAATTCGAAGGCTTCTCCGTGGAAGTCGTGGGTGACGGTGAACCCGCGCTGCGGGCCCACGAACGGCACCGGGCGGATCTCATCCTCCTGGATCTCATGCTGCCCAACATGGACGGCTTCAAGGTCCTGGAACACCTGCGCAGGGCCAATGACGCCGTGCCCATCCTGATGCTCACCGCCCGCGGCGCCGAGGCGGACCGCGTGAAGGGCCTGAGCCTGGGCGCGGACGACTACCTGGTGAAGCCCTTCTCCATCCTGGAACTGGTGGCGCGCATCCGCGCCATCCTCCGCCGTGTGCGCGTGGCCGAACCGGCGAAGGTGGTGGCCTGCGGAGCCTACCGTTTCGATTTCGACGCCATGACCGCGACGCGGGATGGCCTCAACCTGGATCTCACCAGCCGCGAGATGCGCATCCTGGAGATCCTGGTCACCTACCCCGGCCGCACCCACAGCCGTTCGGACCTGCTGCGCCTCGCGTGGGAGGCGGACGCGCGTCCTTCACCGCGCACGGTGGACGTGCACGTGGCCAACCTCCGCAAGAAGCTCGGCGACGACGAAAAGCGCCGCCTCATCACCACAGTGGGCGGCGAAGGCTACCGCTGGACAGAGCGGCCGGATTAGTAGTCGCTCGGGTTCCGCCGTTCGCGCCGCCGGGTCGTTGTCGTTGGAAATTGCCTCTGGGCCCCCACGCAAGGAGCATCCGTCGGCCC
>DBME01000313.1 GCA_002298155.1 Holophagaceae bacterium UBA706
TCCCATCCCTCCTCGCCGAAGATGGCGGCGCCCGACGAGACCGAGGCCTTCGTGCTGCCCGGGCCCGCCCCGGCCAAGGCCGCCGCCAAGACCGCGCCCCCCAAGGCCGCGGCCCCGCCCCGCACCGCCGCCCGGCTCACCGGGCCACCTCCCGAGCTGCTCAACCGGGAAGGTTCCGCGGAGCGTCCGGTGCAGCGCAGTTCCACCCCCCAGGGCATCCGCCTGGGCACGCAGCCCCCCTCCCGGTCCCACCCCAAGGGCTGGTCGCCGACGCTCACGCCCATGCGCTCCGGCGTGAACGGGACCTGGCTGTGGGCGGGGGCCCTCCTCCTCGGGGCGGCGCTCTTCTTCCTCGTTCCGCGATCCGTCCAGATCCGCACGGTCCCCGACCGCGCGCACATCGCCATCGACGGCAAGCCCGTGGGCCTGAGCCCCTACAAGGGGACCGCCTCCTTCGGAAACCACATGCTGGACGTGCGCCTCGACGGGTACGACACGGTGGTCCGCGAGTTCCGCACCAGCGAGAGCCCCCTGGACCTGCCGCTCCAGGCCTCCATCAACTGGGTGGACATCGTCACCGAACCCCCGGGCGCCGCCGTGACCCTGGGCGGTCGGCCCCTGGGAACCACCCCCTGCCGGGGCATCCCGGTGCCGGAGAAGTCGGTGCCACTGGTGGTCAGCCTGCGGGGCTACCAGCGCTGGGAGGGGGTTCTTGGACCCGGCCGGCGGCCGCCCGCGTCCATCCGCCTCAACCGGGAAGGGAGGAAGTAGCCTTCTACTCCCTGAGGCGCTCGTCGGAGGCCCCCACCACGGCGGCGCCGTTCACCAGGAGGATGGGGAAGTGGCTCTCCTCCTCCACGGGCGTATCGTGGGCGCCGAAGCGGCTGTTGCGCAGGATGACGAACTGGTCGTGGTTGGCCAGGTAGTCCGACACCCGGATGTCCTCCTCGATGGCCAGGCTTCCCGTCACGGTGCCGCCTTCCAGCAGGAAGGAGACCCGGTGCACATGGTAGTCCGCGGTGGGTTCGGGCAGTTGCAGCAGGGCCGGATCGCAGTCGGGCATCACGAGGATGGCCTTGTTCCGCCGCAGGGCGAAGAAGCGCAGCTCCAGCTCCAGGTAGGGGAGCACAACCCCGGTAAGCTTGAGCATGTCGCCCGAGAGGTTCAGGTATTCGAGGAAGCCGTGCATGGTCGGCACGTGGAAGGTGCCCCGGATCCAGCCCCCCGTCGTGAAGATCACCGACGGCACCGGGCGCAGCGGCGGGTGGTACTTGGTCTTGCGCCCCGGCGCCAGGGTGGGGGCGGCGCCGATGCGCATGGCGCCGTAGTCCACGGGGCCCCGCGCGTCGGAAAGCCCCAGGATGAAGCCCTGAACCGCCGAGGGCGCCTCGTCCAGCTCGATCTCGACCCCCGTGTCGCCCTTGAGGACCGCGGGATCGGCGCCAAGGGTGCCGTCGAAGTTGGCCCCCTTGACGTTGGCGCCCCGGAAGAGCGCCCCGCGCAGGAAGGCCCGGCCGAAGTTGGCGTCGGCCAGCACCGCCCGGCGGAAATCCGTGGCCCGGCACTTGGCGAAGTGGAGGTCGGCTCCCGCGAGATCGGACTGGCTGCAGTCCGCCTGGGACAGGTCGGCCTGGCGGAGGCTGGCGTTGGGCAGCTTGGCGTTGGCCAGGTTGGCCTCCACCAGGACCGCCTTCTGGAGGTTGGCGAAGGAAAGGTCCGACCCCGACAGGTCGGCGCCGGAGAGGTCGGCTTCATAAAGAATGGCCCGGGTGAGGTTGGCCCCGAGGAAATGGGAACCCTGGAGGCGGCAGGTGGTGAGGTCCGCCCCGGACAGGTTCACCTTCCGGAAGTCGATGCCCCTGAGGTCCAGCCCCGAGAGGTTGGCGTATTCCAGGGAGACCCTGTCCCGCACGTGCTCGATGACGTCATCCCGGGTGAGTTCAGCCATGCCAGATCCTCCCCGTTGATCGAAGTTGGCCCAACCTAATGCGATTGTGTCTCAGCGTCAATGCCCAATCGTGCGACCAGGGGGGGTCTGCTTTACGGAATGTCCACCCGCGGAAAGAATCACAGGGTGGAACCCCGTCCCGATCCCAAGCCGTGCCGCATCCCGCCCCTGGCCCTGGCCGGACTCCAGGCGATCCTGCTCATGGGGCTGTGGTGGGTCTCGGATCTGGCGGCGCGGGCCGCGGGCATCCCGGTGCCGGGGAGCGTCCTGGGGCTGGGGCTCCTGGTGCTGCTCCTGGGGACGGGCGTCCTGCCCCTGGGCTGGGTCAAGGCCGGGGCCGAACTGCTCCTGGCGGAGATGCTCCTCTTCTTCATCCCGGCGGTGGTGGCGGTGGTGAACTACCCGGCCGTCATCCTCCACCGCGGCTGGCAGATCCTGGCCGTGATCCTCCTGGGCACGGCGGCGGTCATGGTCGGCACGGCCTTCGCCGTGGAAGCCGCGGTGCGCTTCCAGGCCCGGCGGAGGACCCCATGACCGGCGCCCTGGCTTCCGCCCTCTGCCTCGTGGCCACGGTGGGGATCTACGCCCTCAGCCGGGGCCTGCACCGGCGCCTGGGGACCTGGTGGTCGGCCCCCCTGATCCTGTCGCCCCTGGTCATCATCCTGCTGATCCTGGGAGCCGGGATCCCTTTCCCCGTCTACGCCCGGGACACCCGCTGGCTGCTCTGGCTCCTGGGCCCCGCCGTGGTGGCGTTCGCCGTGCCGATCCACGAGCACCGGGCCCTGATCCGCCGCCAGGCGCTGCCCCTCCTGGTGGGGGTGGCCACCAGCGTCACCCTCGGCCTCGCCACGTCGGCGCTGCTGGCCCGATGCTTCCGCCTGGACGGGGAGCTCACCCGGAGCCTCCTCACCCGCTCCGTGTCCACGCCCTTCGCCCTGGCCGCGTCGCCGTCCCTCGGCGGCAACCCCGACCTGGCCGCGGTTTTCGTGATCCTCACGGGTGTGGCGGGGATGGTCCTGGGCGAGGCCGTCCTCCTCCTGCCCGCCCTGCGCTCGCGTTTCGCCCGCGGCGCCATGTTCGGAGGCTCCGCGCACGCCATCGGCAGCGTGAGGGCCATGAAGGAGGGAACGGAGGAGGGCGCCGTATCGAGCCTGACGATGATCCTGGCGGGCGTAGTTATGGTCCTCCTGGCCCCCCTGGTGGGTAGGCTCCATTAGAAGCGCCTTTGGCCGTTTCAATCTTCTATCCGCGATCCTCAGCGGAGTACGACCTCTGATGTTGCGGTGGGTGGTTGAAGGCGGGGACACTGGTCGGGATGCGAAGGAAGAAGACACCCCGCTTGTCCCGCCCCGCTCCAGGCGGGTCGGAAGATGATGCCCGGCGGTGGGTCGAGACCCATGTCATGGGCGAGGGGGACCTGCTGCTGTACGGACGCCTAGCGGAGGAAATGGGGGAGATTCCCCCCGAGGATTTCTGGCAGGGCCTCAAGCGCGAAGGGGAACGCTACCTGGCGGCCGGTGCCGACCGGGCGGACCTTTTCCATCGCATCCTGGATGAAATGCTCGACGGCCTCATCGCCCGGGACCAGCGCTTCGGCTATCCCCCGCCCTTCTGCCACAAGGGTTGTTCCAACTGCTGCCATGAGCTGGTCTATTGCACATCGGAAGAGGCGGACCTGATCGTGCGCCATTGCCAGGCAGCCGGCATCGCCTTCGATCAGGAGAGGTTGATCCGCCAATTGCAGCATGTCGAGACGGACGCTCAGGGCGACCACACGGGCGTAACCACCTGGAACGATCAGCCCAAGGCGGACCAGTCCTGCGTCTTCCTGGATGAAGCCGATGGTTCCTGCCGGATCTGGGCCGTGCGGCCGATGGTGTGCCGGGCCCATCTGGCCGAGGGGACCGATGCCCACTGCCTGCCCCACAACGGCCAGGTGGACCCCGAGGCCCTGGGCATCAGCTACGTCGAGACGAGCTACCTCCTGAGCGCCATCTTCACGATCCACCGGGACTCCGTGAAGAAGACCCTGGGCCGGCTGGTGTTGGAGCGCACCCGGGGTTGATGGGAAGATCGGGACATGGAAACCGGATCCCGCATGCTCTGCGTCTTCGCCGCCTCCGCCGACGGCACGAACCCCCGCCACCCCGAGACCGCCCGCGCCCTGGGCGGGGCCATGAACGCCCGGGGCATCGGCCTCGTCTACGGCGGCGCCCACTGCGGCCTCATGGGCATCCTGGCCGACACGGTGCTCCAGAGCGGAGGCCGCGTGGTGGGCGTCATGCCCCGGGCCCTGGTCGCCAAGGAGAAGGCCCACCAGGGCCTCACGGAGCTGATCATCACGGAGGACATGCACACCCGCAAGGCCCGCATGGTCCAGCTCGCGGACGCCTTCCTCGCCCTGCCGGGGGGGTTCGGCACCCTGGACGAGCTCTTCGAGGTGCTCACCTGGTCCCAGCTGGGCTTCCACCAAAAGCCCATCGCCCTCCTGAACAGCGACGGCTACTGGGACGGCCTGCTCCACTTCCTTGCCTCGGGCCACGCCCAGGGCCTCATCCCCAAGGAGGGCTTCCGGCTGTTGGGCCATGGCGACACCCCCGGCCAGATCCTGTCCGCCCTCCTCCCTGAGACCGGTTCACCCTCCTCCTGATCCCCATCCATCCCGCCAATCGGCGTTCATCCCCGTTACCGCAGGGCAAGCCCTGGACCGGTCGCAACGCCATTCCAACGCTTATAGAACGACCCCGGATCTCCCCCAAGCACGACACGGGCGCTTGAAATCCTGGATGGGGGCAGAACCATTGCAGCGTGGTGCTGGGGGCGAACTGATCATGCACAGAGCTCCACGGAGGCGCAGAGGACACAGGAAAGCTGCCAGGGGGCTGGACTTCGCATCACCGCTGGCCCAGGACTGAGCGCCGACCCACACCGCCCAGTCCCTGCTCGCTGCGCTCGCCGAAGCTCT
>DBME01000377.1 GCA_002298155.1 Holophagaceae bacterium UBA706
AGGCGGAGCCCCCCGAGGCGGTGGCGCGGGCCCTGGCCGGCACCCGGTGGGCCGCGGGCTGCGACCTGTGCCAGGAGGCCTGCCCCTGGAACCACGCCCCGCTCTGGGGCGACGCGGGCCTCTGGGGCGGCCCCAGCCCGCTCCACACCCAGCCCGCGGAGCTGGGACGCATGGGCGTGGGGCGGTGGCAATCCCTCACGCGGAAGACCGCGCTGCGCCGCGTCAGGCACCGCCACTGGCTGGCAACCCTGGGCCGGATCCTGCCCTGAGGGCCTTTTTGGTTTAAACCCGGGGGTTTTTTCTATAACGTGGCACTTGGGGAAACCCACCGGAGAAGACCTAGATGGCCATAAAGAACTTCACGATCCAGGACGCGATGACGATGTACGGCGTCAAGGAATGGGGCTACGGGTTCTTCGGGGTCAACAGCAAGGGGCATCTGGTCGTCCATCCCACCCGGGACGAGAACCTCTCCTGCGACGTCTACGACATCGTCAACCATCTCCGGAAGAAGGGCGTCGCCACCCCGCTGGTGCTGCGCTTCCCCCAGATCCTGTCGGCCCGGGTCACCGAACTGAACGAGGCCTTCCACAAGGCCATGCGCGAGTACGACTACGCCGGCGGCTACCAGGGCGTCTACCCCGTGAAGACCAACCAGATCAAGGAAGTGGTCGATCAGGTGGTGAAGGCGGGCTACAAGTACCGCTACGGCCTCGAGGCCGGCTCCAAGCCCGAGCTGATGATCGCCCTCTCCATGAACCTCCATCCCGACGCCCTGGTCACCTGCAACGGGTACAAGGACGAGGCGTTCATCCGCATGGCCCTGCTGGCGCGCAAGGCCGGCCGCAACGTCCTGATCACCGTCGAGAAGATGACCGAACTGCCCCTGATCCTCAAGGTGGCCAAGGACCTGAAGGTGGAGCCCCTGCTGGGGCTGCGCTTCAAGCTCAACGCCATGGGCAGCGGCAAGTGGGAAAGCTCCGCGGGCGACCACGCCAAGTTCGGGCTGAACACGCAGGAGCTCATCGAGGCCGTGGAGACGCTTGAGCGCAAGGGGCTCCTGGACTCCGTGGTGGAGCTCCACTTCCACATCGGCAGCCAGATCACCGACATCCGGAAGGTCAAGACCGCCATGAAGGAGGCCACCCGGATGTACGCCAAGCTCTACAAGCGCGGCGTGCCCCTGAAGTACCTCAACGTGGGCGGCGGCCTGGGCGTGGACTACGACGGCAGCCGCACCACCTTCAGCTCCTCCATGAACTACACCGTGGAGGAATACGCCTCGGACGTGGTCTACACCACCCAGGACGTGTGCACCCAGGAACAGGTGCCCGTGCCCAACCTCCTCAGCGAGTCCGGCCGCGCCGTCTCCGCCTTCCACGAAGTGGTGGTGGTGGACATCATCGGCCTCATCGACACGACCCACACCAAGTACCGCGTCGAACTCACGGGGAACGAGGCCCAAGTGCTCAAGGAGCTGGCCTACACCCGCGACAACCTCTCCGTGAAGAACTTCGCCGAGATGTACCACGACGCCATCACCCAGAAGGACGAGCTCATCACCCTGTTCAACCTGGGCTACCTCAGCCTGGACGACCGGGCCAAGGGCGAGATCCTCTTCTGGGAGGTGTGCCGGAAGCTCTCGAAGATCTTCAGCTACAAGAGCCTGAAATACATCCCCGAGGAGTTCCAGGACCTGAGCAAGTCGCTGGCCGACAAGCTCATCGCCAACTTCAGCCTCTTCCAGTCCATGCCCGACCACTGGGCCATCGACCAGCTCTTTCCGGTGATGCCCATCCACCGGCTCAAGGAGCGCCCCACCATCTCCGCGACCCTGTGCGACATCACCTGCGACAGCGACGGCAAGATGGAGAAGTTCATCGACCTCAAGGACGTGCGGGACGAGATCCCCCTCCACGAGCCCAAGAGCGGCGAACCCTACTTCCTGGCCTTCTTCCTCACCGGCGCCTACCAGGACATCCTGGGCATGCGCCACAACCTCTTCGGCTCGCCCACCGAGGCCCACGTGGTGGTGAACGAGGACGAGGACTTCAAGATCCAGCAGATCATCCCGGGCGACACCATGGACCACGTCCTGCGCAGCGTCCACTACGATCCCGACGAGCTGGTGGAAGGCCCCACCCGCCGGCGGCAGAGCAAGAGCGACGCCGGGGAGGCCCTCAAGGCCATGCTCACCGAGCAGCGCGGGAAGCCCACGTACCTGGAGATGGGCGACCACCATTAGGCTCACCCCGGGGGTCTGACCGGCATCGCACCGAGGCTGCCGGCGCCGGAGGCCTGTGGAAACCACGATGCCGACTTATAAATATTTGAACCATTCGAGCTTCAGCGGGTCATAGGAGTAACCTCTAAGGTCCGATCCGGAGCCCGCCATGTTCATTCTTCCTTCCCTCCTCCTCACCCTGGGCGTCACCCCGGCGCCGCCCCCTCCCCCCGCGGCCGAGCCGCGCGGCATCGTCGAGAGCCTCAAGGTAGGCGGCGAAGGCGGGTGGGACTACATCACGCTGGACGCCAAGGCGGGCCGGCTCTACGTTCCCCGGTCCACCCACGTGATGGTGCTGGACCTCAAGGGCAAGGTCCTGGGCGACATTCCGGGCACGGCCGGCGTGCACGGCGTGGCCCTGGCCCGGGACCTGGACCTGGGCTTCGCCAGCAACGGCAGGGCCAACACCATGACGGTGTTCAAACTCTCGACCCTGGCCGTGGTGAAGGAGGTCAAGACCACCGGCGACAACCCCGACGCGATCCTCTATGAGCCCGCCACCGGGACGGTCTTCACCTTCAACGGCAAGGGCCAGAACGCCACGGTGTTCGACGCCCGGACCCTCGAGGTGAAGGGCACCCTGCCCATGGGCGGCAAGCCCGAGTTCTCCGTCTGCGACGGCAAGGGGCAGGTCTTCGTGAACGTGGAGGACACGTCCGAGCTCCTCTCCATCAACGCCCGCACCCTCAAGGTCGAGGCGCGCTGGTCCCTGAAGCCTCTGGAGGAGCCCTCCGGGCTGGCCATGGACGTGGCCGGCAAGCGCCTCTTCTCCGTGGGCCGCAACAAGCTCATGGCCGTGGTGGACGCCACCAGCGGCAAGCTCGTGACCACCCTGCCCATCGGCGCGGGCTGCGACGGCGCGGACTTCGATCCGGCCACGGGCATCGCCTACGCCTCCAACGGGGAAGGCAGCCTCACCCTGGCCAAGGCCGATGCCGCCGGCATCTACAAGGTCCTGGCCACGGTGCCCACCCAGCCGGGCGCCAGGACCATGGTCGTCGACCCCGGCACCCACCTCGTATACCTGCCCACGGCCCAGTGGGGCCCCGCGCCCGCGGCCAGGCCGGGTGAGCGCTCCCGTCCTCCCATGGTCCCGGGCAGTTTCCACATCCTGGTCGTCCGTTGACGGGACGTTCCTCCCGTTCCCTCCGTCTGGGCCTGGCCCTCCTGTGCGCGGGCCAGGTGTTCGCGGGCCCGCCCTACCTCACCGACGACCCCGAACCCGTGGACCTCCACCACTGGGAGATCTTCCTGTTCGCCCAGGGCCAGACCAGCGCGGGGGCTCGCTCAGGCATCTTTCCGGCGGTGGAGGCGAACTACGGCCCCTTCCGCAACGCCCAGATCCAGGTGCAGGTCCCCATGGCCTACGCGGACGGGAGCGACGGGCGGCTCCGCCATGGCCTGGGGGATCTCCAGGTGGGCTTCAAATACCGCTTCCTGGAGGAGGAGAGCGCCGGCGTGCAGGTTTCGGCCTATCCCCAGATCCAGGTTCCCACCGGGCGCGAGGAGGAGGGCCTCGGCGGGGGGCACTACCGGATCTTCCTGCCCGTATGGCTCCAGAAATCCTTCGGGGCGTGGTCCGTGTGCGGCGGCGGCGGGTGGTGGCGCAACCCCGGCGCCGACGAACGCGACTTCGCCGTGGGCGGGCTCCTGGTGCAGCGGCAGTTCGGCGAGACCGCCTTCCTGGGGCTGGAGGTCTTCCACCAGCAGGCGTCCTCCACCGAAGCCCCGGCCTCCACGGCCTGGAACGTCGGCGGGGGGATCACCCTGTCGCCCCATCTGCAGGCCATCGCCAGCGGGGGGCGGACCTTCAGCGGGCCATCGGGAAGCCAGTTCTACGTGGGACTGCGCGGAACCCTCTGATCAGGCCGGGAACAGGATCTTGACCCGTTCCACATGCTGCTCCATCTCCTTGTGGAGGAGCTTCACGCCCCGGCGCACCAGGCGCATGGCCTCGATGCTCTGGCGGGTCTCGTCCAGGCGCCGGGCGTCCGTGGGGTCCTTCACGAGGCGGTGGATCCCGGAGACCATGCGCAGGATGTGGATCTCCATGTGGTCGGCGTCGCCGGGCACCACCGGGTCGTGGTGATGGGCGCACAGCTCCCGCAGGTGGGCGGGAAGGTTCCAGATGTCATGGGCGGCGCACCCCACCTCCACGTGCACCCGCTCCAGGACCTCGTCCACCACGGCGGGGGGGATTTCCGGGTCCACCTCGCCGGCGATGATCAGCTTGGCCAGGGAACGCAGGGCCAGGGACTTGCCGATGTCATGGAACATCCCCGCCAGGAAGGCGCGGTCCGCGCGTCCCACGTGCTGCTCGAAGGCGAACTGGCTGGCCCCGAAGGCCACGGCCATGGTGTCCGTGAACAGCCCGTTCCACCGGTCCCCGAAGACCTCGTACTCCACGCGCAGGGCCACGTCGAACAGGGTGCGCCCGGCAACGCCCGCGGCGATCTCGCCCACGCCCCGCAGGCCGATGCGCATGACCGCCATGCGCATGTCGTTGATCTCGGTGCCGCGGCTGTAGAGGGCCGAATTGGCCACCCGCAGGACGTTGATGGAGATGGCCGGGTCGGGGCTGATGGCCTTGAGGAGCCGGGCCATGTCCACGTCCGGCTCGTTGAGCAGGTCGATGATCTGCACCGCCAGGGCGGGGAAGGAGGTGGGCGAGGGCCGGTCCTTTTCGGAATGGGCCCGCACCAGGGCCGCGAGGCGGTCCGCCAGTTCCCGCTCCGCGTCGCCCAGGCCCGGCGAGGGCGGCTCGGCGGCGCCGGAGAGGAGCGCCCAGGGCCCGTCGAAGGGGTCCGGCGCTTC
>DBME01000298.1:0-6994 GCA_002298155.1 Holophagaceae bacterium UBA706
ATTACGTAGACAGGCTCCTAGAGATTCCGTTTCCAGAACTCCAGCATCGTCCGGTATAGATGCAGCGTGGCCGGCTTGTCCGAGATGCCGTGCTGGCGCATGGGATACACCATGCAGTCGAAGAGCTTCCCCGCCGCGATGAGCTCGTCGGCGAAGGCCTGGCTGTTCTGGGGATGCACGTTGTCGTCGTGCGTCCCGTGCACCAGCAGGAGCCGCCCGTGGAGATCCTTGGCGCAGGCCACCAGGGACGTGGCGCGGTAGCCGTCGGGGTTGTCGGCGGGGAGCTTCATGGCCATCTCGGTATAGACGGAATCGTAGTACCGCCAGTCGGTGACGGGCGCCACCGCGATGCCCGCGCGGAAATCCTGGAGGTGGGTCAGCGCGGCGAGGGTGTAGGTGCCGCCGCCGCTCCAGCCCCACACGCCCAGGCGCTCGGGGTCGGCCCAGGGCTGCGCCTTGACCCACTTCACCGCGGCGGCCAGGTCCTGGATCTCCACCTCGCCGTACATGCGGCCCTTGATGGGCGTCTCGAAACGCTGGCCGATGCCCGCGGAGGAGCGGTTGTCCACCGTGACCACCACGTAGCCTTCCGCCAGGAGTAGCTGGTCCCATAGGAGCCCGTTGGACCACCGGTCCAGGGCCGAGGGGGAACCGGGGCCGCCGTAGACGTAGAAGATGACGGGATGCCGCTTGGCGGGATCGGGTTCGGCGGGCCCCAGCACCCACGCCGGCAGGGGCTGGCCGTCGGCGGCGGGGATGGTCTGGAGTCGGGGCGTGGAGATGCCCAGGTCCGTGCGGGCCTCGGCCAGCATGCGGCTCAGGGTGCCGTCGGCCTTGCGCAGGGCCGCGGCCGGGGGCCGCGAGACGGAGGACCAGCGGTCCACGTAGAAGCGGAAGTCCGGCGAGAAGTCCGCCGCGTGATGACCTTCCTCCGCGGAAAGGCGGACCATGCCCGTGCCGTCCAGCCGCACCTTCCACAGCTGGCGTTCCTGGACGCCCGAGGCCTGGCTGGTGAAGTAGACCCAGCCGCCCTTCTCGTCCACCCCGGCGAGGCCCGTGCGGCCCCCGGCGTACATGCCCCAGGGCGTGAGGGACCAGTCGCCGCGGGTGACGGCGTTCACCAGCTCCCCGGCCACGGTGTAGCGGTAGAGGTGGTTGTAGCCGCCCCGGTCGGAGGCCCAGAGGAAGTGCTTGCCGTCCTTGAGGAAGCAGGGCTCGTAGAAATGCACCCAGGCGTCGTCGTGCTCGCGCAGGATGCGCCGGGACGCGCCCGTGGCGGCGTCCACCAGGTTCAGGTCCAGGGTGTCCTGGGCGCGGTTCAGGGTCTGCACCGCCACCCGGTCCCCGGCGGGAAGCCAGGTGACGCGCACGAGGTATTCGTAGGACGCGGCCGGCAGGTCCATCCAGGCCACCGTGCCCGCCGCGGCCGCCACCAGCCCCAGGCGCACCGCGGGGTTGGGCTGCCCGGCCTGGGGGTAGCGCTGCTGCAGCAGGCGCGCCTGGTAGGGCTGGAAGTCCGTGAAGCCGTGCACCGGCACCTGGCTCTCGTCCGTGCGCAGGAAGGCCACGGTGCGGGAGTCCGGCGACCACCACAGGGCGGCCTCCCGGTGGTCGAAGATCTCCTCCCCGTACACCCACGAGAAGGTCCCGTTGAGAATGGTCGCAGCGCCGTCCTGGGTGATCCTCCGGTCCGTGCCCGAAGCCAGGTCCAGCACGTGGAGGTCATGGTCCTTCACGTAGGCGATGCGCAGACCGTCGGGGGCGAGGGCCAGGCACTCCGCCGCGGGCAGCGCGCGGAAGGTGGACGACGGGAAATCCAGCAGGAAGAACGCCTCGCCCACCTTCACCACGCCCCGGCGGCCCTGGTCGTCCAGCTCCTGGGGCCAGGGCACGCTCTCGGGTCCGTCCGGGCCCACCAGGGCCCGCAGGCTCGCCAGGGCCTTGGACGCGTCCAGGGCCGGCCGGCGCCCGCCGGTGGAGGGATCCAGGCGCTCCAGGCTGCGGTCCTTGGGTGCCCGGCGCAGGTCCTGCAGGAGGAGGCTGCCGTCCGGGAGCCAGGCGGTGCGCGGCATGGCCGTGAGGGCCTTGGCTTCGGGGCCCAGCACCCACTCCGGTGTGATGGGCTGGCCGGCCGAAAGGAGACAGACCTGGGCGAGCCCCAGCAGGAGGCGTTTCATGGCGGATCCTTCAGAAGACGCGAAGCCAGAGGCCCTTGAGGTAGAAGCCCTCGGGGTGGTTCAGGGCGTAGGGATGGTCCATGGGCTGCCCGAGGTGGGCCAGCACCTGCGCCTCGCGCCCCGCCTCCAGCAGGGCCGTCCAGGCCGCCTCCTGGAACCGGGGACGGTCCAGGTGCTGGGAGCAGGAGAAGCAGCCCAGGATGCCGCCCCGGGCCGTGGCGCGGGCCCCCAGGCGGAAGACGTCCTTGTAGGCCTTGAAGGCCTTGTCCACGTCCTTGCGCTGCTTGGCGAAGGCGGGGGGATCCACCACCACGCGCTCGAAGCTCTCCGGCTCAAGGCTGCGCATGAGTTCGAAGGCGTCGCCCTCCATGCGCTCGTGGCGCTGGGGGTCCAGCCCGTTCAGGGCCCAGTCGCGATCCGCCTGGTCCAGGGCCGCGCCGGAGATGTCCAGGGTGGCGACGCTTTCCGCCCCGCCCAGGCCCGCGTGGATGGAGAAGCCGCCGGTGTAGCCGAAGGCGTTGAGCACCCGGCAGCCGCCGGAGACGCGGCCCAGGAAGGTGCGGTGCTCGCGCTGGTCCAGGAAGAAGCCGGTCTTCTGGCCCTTGAGGAGGTCCACGGTGAGCAGCGCCTTCCCTTCCCGCACGGTCACGGGCCCCGCCAGGGAGCCCTTCAGCAGGCGGTTCACGGGGGCCAGGCCCTCCTCCTTGCGCCCGCCCTGGCTGCGTTCCACGAAGACCGTGATGCCCGCGGCCTTGCCCAGTTCCAGCAGCACCGGCCACCACAGGTCGCGCAGGGCCTCCAGCCCGGCGGTGCCCACCTGGATCACCAGGGCGTGGGCATAGCGGTCCACCACGAGCCCAGGCAGACCGTCCCCTTCACCGAAGACCCAGCGGCAGCCCGCCTCCGGGCCGTCCAGGCCCAACAGCCGGCGGCCCTCCACGGCCCGGGTGAGGCGCTCCCGGAAGAAGGCCTCGTCCAGGGGCCGGTCCTCGAACCGGAAGATCCGCACCGCCAAGGGATTGGTGGGCGAGGCCGTGCCCACGGCCAGGACGTTGCCGCTGGAATCCGCAAGACGCACGAGGTTGCCGGCGGGAGGTTCGGCCAGGGCGCCCGAGTACACCCAGGGGTGCAGCTTGGACAGCAGGGTTTCCTTGCCGGGCTTGAGACGGAGGAGGGCGTAGTGTTCCATGGAACCAGCTTAACCAGGGCCGCGTGGTATGGTAGGCCATGCCCCCAGTCCAGAACCCCTACGATGTCCTCGAGGCGACCGTAAGCCTTTGCCCTGACTGCATGAAGCCGGTCCAGGCCAAGATCGTGGAGCAGGCGGGGCGGATCCTGCTGCGCAAGCATTGCCCGGTCCACGGACTCCAGACCGAGCTCCTGGAGGAGGACGCCGGGTGGTTCCGCCGGCGCAACGAATTCAGCCGCCCGGGCTCGGCCGTGGCCACCCAGACGCCCCTGGACCAGGGCTGCCCCTTCGACTGCGGCCTTTGCCCCGCCCACGAGCAGCATTCCTGCATCGCCCTGGTGGAGGTCACCACGGCCTGCGACCGCGCCTGCCCCGCCTGCTATGCGGAATCCGGCGAAGGGACCCACCTGCCCCTGGACCGCATCAAGGCCATGATCGACTTCCACATGGAATCCGAGGACGGCCAGGCCGAGATCCTGCAGCTTTCCGGCGGCGAGCCCACCCTGCACCCCGACATCCTGGACATCATCCGACACGCCCGGGACCGGGGCCTGCCCTACGTGATGCTCAACACCAACGGCCTGCGCATCGCCCGGGACGAGGCCTTCGCCCGGGAACTGGCCACCTTCGTGGGCGGCTTCGAGGTCTACCTGCAGTTCGACGGCCTGGACGAGGCCAGCGCGGAGCCCCTGCGCGGCGGCGGCACCGGCACCTTCAAGCGCCAGGCCATCGAGGTCCTGGCGCGCCTGGGCATCCCCACGACCCTCGTCATGACGGTCCAGGCCGGCGTGAACGACCAGGCCCTGGGCGACGTCATCGCCTTCGCCATGGCCCACCGCAACATCCGCGGCGTGAACTTCCAGCCCCTGGCCTTTTTCGGAAGGATCCCCGACGGGGCCGAAACCGCCGGCCGCGTCACCCTCACGGGCGTGCTCAAGCGCATCGAGGCCCAGACCCGGGGGCAGATCCTCCTGTCGGACTTCGTGCCCCTGCCCTGCGACGTGGACCGGGTGGCCGTGAACTACCTCTACCGCCAGGGCGAGGCCTGGACCCCCGTGACCCGGGGCGTGGACTTCCGGGGCTACCTGCCCTACATCCGCAACACCTTCCACTTCCGCGCCGAGGAGTTCATCCAGGCCGCCGCCCCCGCCCATGGCTGCTGCAGCCTCGCCGACCTGGCCCGCTTCCTCACGCCCCAGTTCCTCCTGAAGGACCGCTCCGGCCGGGTGGAGTACGTGAACGACAACCTGTTCCGCCTGAGCGTCGTGTCCTTCCTGGACGCCTGGAACTTCGACCTGAAGGCCATGCAGAAGGAGTGCGTGCACATCATCACGCCCGACCTGCGCAAGATCCCCTTCTCCTCCTACAACATGCTTCACAGGAACGGCCATGCCCCTGCGCGTCCCTAGCCTCGCCACCCTCGGCCCCTACGCGGTGGCCCTGGCCACCGTCGTGGCGCTGGGGGCGGTGGCCCTGAACTTCGCCCTGGCCAAGGGCCGGGACGCCGTGCAGAGCGAGAAGCGCAGCCCCGTGGCCACCGGCACGATGCTGGGGTTCTTCGGGGCGCTCTACCTGGTGCTGCGCCTGGGGCTCACGGCCCGGGCGGTGCCGGCCCCCGTGATCGCCTTCGGCCTGGGGCTCCTGGCCGCGGGCACCGGGCTCAACCTCGCGGGGCGCCTGGCCCTGGCCGGCAACTGGGGCGACCACGTGGTCGTCTACACCGACCATAGCCTCGTGGTGCGCGGCCCCTACCGCGTGGTGCGCCACCCCCTCTACGCCTCCCTCATCTGGATGGCGTCGGGGGCTTCGCTGATCTTCGGCAATCCCCTGGCCCTGGGCATGGTGCTGGGGGTCTTCGTGCCCGCCATGGTCTACCGCGCCCGCCAGGAGGAGGCCGTCCTCACCCAACGCTTCCCGGACTACGCCGCCTACCGGCGCAGGACGGGCATGTTCCTACCGATGCCATGGCCGAGATAGTCCAGGTTCCCCGTTCCGCCTTCGCCTTCTGCCGCTGGTCGCTCACCGCGCTCCTGTGGACCGCCTTCCTCCTCCGCCTCACCTGGCCCGTGGCCGTGGTGCTGGTCGTCCTGGCCCTGTCGGCCCTCCTCAAGGTGCACCGGTCGCCCATGATCAAGCTGTGGTCCTGGACGGCCCTGAGGATCCGCCCCGCCCGGCACTTCGAGTTCATGGACGTGGGCGCCATGCGCTTCGCCCACGGCGCCGGGGCCCTCCTGGCCGCGGGCGTCCTGACCGCGCTGTACGCCTCCCCCCGGGGCGGGCGCGGGGCCCTCCTGTTCTTCTGCTGCCTGAAGACGATATCGGCCTTCGGGTTCTGCCCGGCCTCCAAGCTCTTCGCGTGCCTGCGCAAGGGCGGCTGCTGCGCTCTCACGGGGGTGAACCGGTGCTAGCNNNNCTGGGATCCTGGCTCCTGCCCACCTACTCCCTGATGGTGGCCCTGGCTTTCCTGGCCGGGATCCTCGTCTACGCGAAGCAGAACGGCGCCACCCCGCGCCCGGGCACCTTCGCCATCCTGGGCGCGGCCCTGGCCGGCGGCATCCTGGGCTCCAAGCTCCCCTACCTCCCGGGCAACCTGAGCCTCTGGCTCCACGGGGTCCGCGATCCGGAGATCGTCTTCTCCGGCCGCACCGTGGTGGGCGGCATCCTGGGGGGGACCGTGGCCGTCATGCTCACCAAGCGCTACCTGGGCATCCGCGAACGCCGCGGGGACCGCCTCGTGCCCGCGGTGGCCCTGGGCATGGCCGTGGGCCGCATCGGCTGCTTCCTGCGAGGCTGCTGCTGCGGCGTGGCCACCGCCCTGCCCTGGGGCGTGGACTTCGGCGACGGCGTGCGCCGCCACCCCACTGAGCTCTACGAGTGCCTGTTCGACCTGGCCTGGTTCGCCTTCGCCCTGCGCCGGCCCAAGGGCGACAAGGGCCGGCTCTTCGATGCCTTCACCACCTCCTACTTCGCCTTCCGGTTCCTGCTGGAATTCATCCGCATCGAAGCCGCGGGCCCCCTGGGGCTCACGGTGTTCCAGTGGGCCTGCCTTCCCGCGGCCGCCTGGGGCGTGTGGAAGCTGACCCGCGGCTACCGGGAACCGGTTCCCGCCTGACCTCGTCCCGGACCACCCCTTCCACCCGCCTACGGAACCCGTCATGGAAAAGCAGCCCGACATCGAGAAACCGAAACCCACCTACCTGAGCGGTTCCCGCGCGGGCGACATCTGGATCGGCATCGGCCTTTCCGTGGTGACGTGGATCCTGGGCATCGTCGCCGCCAACTATCCGAAGGGGGGCGCCGGGTGCGGCTGCCTTGCCGCCCTGGGGGCGGCCTACCTTGGTTTCCTGATCTTCATCGAAAACAAGGGCGCCAGATCCCTGGCCACGTCCCTCCTGGTCACCACGTTCCTGGTGCCCCTGGGCGTCGTGCTGGCCTTCTTCGGAATGTGCATGGTGTTCATGAAGTAGCTCCCGCCGGAGCGTTCCCGGCGTGCCATCCTGTTGTCCTTCCCCCACCAGCCTGAACCCCCGAAAGCCGACCATGGACCTGCCGCCCATTCCCCGTCCCCCCCGCCCCTCCATCACGGGGAGCAGGATCGGCGACGTCCTGCTGGGCTTCGCCCTGGCCG
>DBME01000298.1:7100-7581 GCA_002298155.1 Holophagaceae bacterium UBA706
GCTACGTGGTCACGACCTTCGCTGCCCCGGTGGCTGCCGTCCTCACGCTTTTCGGCATGTGCATGAGCTTGGGGCGCTGAGCGCCTCCCATCGAACAGGCCCCCCATGGAACCCCAGCCTTCAACCACCCCGCCCCGCCTTACCGTCACCCGGTCCCGCGGCCTGGACCGCCTCCTGGGCTTCGTCCTGGGCCTGGGGGTCTGGGCCGCCGCCTGGGGCCTCTGGTACGTCATCCGACCCTACGACGAGTTCGAGTTCATTGCCTACGCCATCAGCATCTTTTTGACCGCCTTCGGGCTCCTGATCTTCAGGAAACGCTCCGGGACCATCATGCTGTTCTTGACGCTCACCGCGGTGGGCCTGCCCTTCCTGGCCTTCCTGGCGCTGATGGGCATGTGCATGAAGACGGGTGTTTAGCAGCTGAACCTGATGCGTCGGCAGCTTTAAGTAAAAAGATCGTACGCTGAGCACGCCGAGGCGC
>DBME01000348.1 GCA_002298155.1 Holophagaceae bacterium UBA706
GCGGAAGTCCGCGGCGCTTGCGAAGAATACGGGCTCGCTCGGGGTGGTGGGCATGGGGCCTCGCGCGGGATGGGGGAAGGCTGGGTGGACCTGGAGAAGTCCACCCAGCATAATCCCCCTGCCTCGCCTACACCCCCTCCTCCCGCGGCCTCCCCACCCACGCGTAGAAGCTGGGCAAGGCCAGCAGCGTGAACAACGTGCTGGTCACGAGCCCGCCCACCATGACGATGGCCAGGGGGCGTTCCAGTTCGCTGCCGCCGATGCCCAGGAGCATGGGCATGAGGCCCAGGATGGCGGCGCCGGCGGTCATGAGCTTGGGGCGCACCCTGCCCAGGCTGGCCTCCCGCAGGGCCTCCAGGAAGGGCATCCCCGTGGCCATGAGGTGCTTGGCCTGGGTGATGAGCACGAGGCTGTTCTGCACCGCCACCCCGAAGAGCCCGATCATCCCCACGATGGAACTGATGTTCCAGGTCTCCCCCGCCAGCCATAGCGCGAAGAGCCCTCCCGCGAAGGCGTCCGGCAGGGTGAGGACCACCACCAGGACGTCCCGCCACCGCCCCAGGGCGAGGTACAGGAGCCCCACCACCAGGCCCAGGGCCGCGGCGATGGCCACGAGCAGGCGCTTCTGGGTTTCGCGGGCCTCCTCGATCTTGCCGCCGAGCTTGACGACGGTGCCTTGGGGGAGGGACAGGCCGCGCAGGGCCCGGTCCACGCGGTCGGCGGTGCCGCCCAGGTCGCCGGTGGTGCGCAGGTTCAGGGCCACGCGGCGCTGGGCGGCCTCCCGGCGGATCAGGCTGGGGGTGGTGGTCTCCTGGAAACGGGCCACCTGGCCCAGTTCCACCACGCGGCCGTCTTCCAGCACCAGGGGCAGGCGCTTGAGGGTCTCGGGGCTCATGCGGCCGTCGTCGGGGAAGCGCACCACCCGCTCGATGCGCTGGGGGCCGTCGAAGCGCGGGGAGGCGCCGACGCCCTGCAGGGCCATGGCCAGGGTGCGGGCCAGGAGGGGCCGGGGCACGTCCAGCCGCCGCAGGGCGTCCTCGTCGGGCACCACGGTCCACTTGGGCAGGGCTCCGCCGCCGTCGGGGGTGACCGAGGCCACGCCGGGCACCTTGGCCAGGGCCTCCTGGATCTCGGGAAGGCGCTTCTCCAGCTGGTCCAGGGCGGGGTGGAAGAGCTTGACCTGGATGTCGGCGGGGGTGCCGCCGATGCCTTCGGCGATGCGCATCTGCATGGGGGTGGTGAGCTCCACGGGGTAGGGGAGCTCCTCCACCATCTCGGCCACTTCCTTCTGGACCTCCGGGGTCCGGCGCGTGCCGTCCATGACCACCAGCACGTCGGAGATGGTGTGGGGCATGGGGTCCTCGGTGAGCTCGCTGCGTCCGGTGCGGCGGTAGACCGAGGCCACGCCGGGGAGGCGCACGAGCTTCTGCTCGAGCTGGAAGTTGGCCTCGTCCACGGCGGCGAGGCTGGTTTCGGCGGGCAGGATGCTGTTGAGCAGGAGGGCGCCTTCGTCCAGGGCGGGAAGGAAGTTGCTTCCCAGGCTCAGGGCCAGCCAGATGCTGGGGATCGTGGCGCCCAGGGCCACCGCCTGCACCAAGATGCCGTGACGCAGGGCCCAGTCCAGGCAGGGCCGGTAGACGGCCTTGAGGAGGGTGACGGCCCGGGGTTCCTCCAGGCTCGCGCCGGGGGGGAGGAACCGCTCCACCAGGGCCGGCACGAGCGTGAAGCTCAGCACCAGGCTGATGGTCATGGCCGTGGCGATGGCCACGGCCAGGGGCGCGTAGAGCCGGCC
This sequence comes from Holophagaceae bacterium UBA706, assembly GCA_002298155.1. Lineage (GTDB taxonomy): Bacteria > Acidobacteriota > Holophagae > Holophagales > Holophagaceae > Mesoterricola. Next base: position 1,793 of record DBME01000348.1, read on the forward strand.
CGCGAAGCCGCCCATGGCCAGGAGGGGGATGAACACGGCGAGGATGACGCACACGGCGGTGAGGATGGGCACGCCCACCTCCGCCGCGGCGCGGGTGAGGGCCACCCGGCGGGGTTCCAGGTGCTCCCGGTGCTCGTGCAGGCGATGGGCCAGGNNCGCCAAAGTCGGCGCTGGCGGCACGGCGTCGGCGTTCTGCCGCAGCCGGCGCAACACGTTTTCGACGTCGACCACGGCGTCGTCCACCAGTTCGCCGATGGCGATGGCGAGGCCGCCCAGGGTCATGGCGTTGAGGCCCATGCCGGCCATGCGCAGCGGGATGGCGGCGCCCAGGGTGGCCAGGGGCAGGACGGCGATGACGATGAGGGCGCCCCGCAGGTTGCCCAGCAGGACCACCAGCACCAGCGCCACGAAGACCCCGCCCAGGAGCAGGGCCCAGCTCACGCCGTTCAGCGCGTGGGTGACCAGGCCGCCCTGGTCGTACATCAGCGTCAGCTCCATGCCTTCGGGCAGGCTCCGGCGCATCTCGGCCAGGGCCTGGCGGGTGTCCCGGGCCACGGCGAGGGTCTCGGCGGAGGGCTGCTTCACCACCCGCAGGCTCACGTCCTCGTGGCCCTGGTGGCGGGCGAGGCCCCGGCGGAAGCCGGCGCCCTCGCGCACTTCGGCGATGTCGCCCAGGAGGATGGCGCCCCGGGGGGTCTTGAGGCGAAGCTTCTTGAGGGAGGCGGGGTCGGGGGCGAGGCTGCCCACGGTGACGAACCAGCCTTTGTCCTGGATCTCCATGACGCCGGCGGCGGTGTCCTGGTTGCTGCCTTCCAGGGCCTCCATGACCTGGGCCAGGCTCGCGCCCTGGAGGCGCATGCGCTCGGGGTCGATGATGACCTGGACCTGGCGCTCCTCGCCGCCCAGGCGTTCCACGCGGGCCACGCCGGGAACGGCCTGGAGGCGCGGGATCAGCACCTTCTCGGTGTGGTCCCGGAGCTTCATGGGGTCGGTGGCGGGGCCCTCCAGGACGATCTCCATGATCTCCTGCAGGCGCCCGGCGGCGCTGGACATGAGGGGGGCCTGGGTCCCTTCGGGGAAGTTGCCGGTGATGCCCGCGAGGCGCTCGGCCACGAGCTGGCGGGCCCGCCAGGGGTCGGTGTCGCCTTCGAAGGCCACGACCACCTGGACCACTTCGGCCTGCACGGTGGTAACGACGCGCTTGACGCCGGGGAGGCCGCCGATGGCCTGCTCCACGGGCTGGGCCACGGTGAGCTCCAGCTCTGTGGCGGCCCGGCCCGGACTCTGGATGAGCAGGTTGATGCTGGGCAGGGTGAGGTCGGGGAAGAGGTCCCGGTTCAGGGAGCCGAAGCTGGCCAGGCCGGCCAGGCCCCAGAGGATGGCCAGGGCGAACACCCAGCCCTTGCGGGGCAGGAGCCAATCGAACCAGCGGCGCACGGGGGAGCGGTGCTCGGGGGCGTGGACGGGGGTGGACGCCTGGGGGGAGGCGGGCTCAGTGGTCATGGTCGTCGCCCCCGCTCTTGCGCTTGATCTGGAGGGACTTCAGGAGGTAGGCGCCCTCGCCCGCGACGGTCTCGCCGGGGGCCACGCCCTCCAGCACCATCACGTCGCCGCCCAGCTCGGGGCCGCGGCGCACCGGGCGGAACACGGCCTCCTCGCCGGTCTTCACGAAGACGCCCCAGGTGCCTTCCACCTGCTGGAGCGCGCTCTGGGGCAGCACGACGGTGCGGGCCAGGGGCACGCGCACTTCGAGGGGGGTGCCGGGGATGGGCAGGGTGGTTCCCTGCAGGCGCAGGCGGTAGCTGAGGCGACGGGTGTCGGGGGTGAGGGTGGCGGGGGTGCCTTCGAGGCGGGCCTTCCAGCGCTGGCCGTCGGAGCTGCGCACGTCGGTCACCGCCCCGGGGGCCCATTCCCGAGGGGCCGGCAGGG
>DBME01000086.1 GCA_002298155.1 Holophagaceae bacterium UBA706
CGGTACGGCGAGCAGGAGACGTAATCGAGGCCCACGCGGTGGAAGAACTTCACCGACTTGGGATCGCCGCCGTGCTCGCCGCAGACGCCCAGCTTGATGCCGGGGCGGGTGGCGCGGCCCTTCTCGCAGGCGATGCGGACCAGCTCGCCGATGCCTTCCTGGTCCAGGGACTGGAAGGGGTCGTCCTCGAGGATCTTCTTGGCGACGTACTCGGGCAGGAAGGTGCCGGAGTCGTCACGGGAGTAGCCGAAGCCCATCTGGGTGAGGTCGTTGGTGCCGAAGGAGAAGAACTCGGCCTCGGTGGCGACCTTGTCGGCCGTGATGGCGGCGCGGGGGATCTCGATCATCGTGCCGATGGGGCAGATGAAGTCGGTGCCCTGTTCCTTGTTCACGGCGGCCAGCTCGTCCAGCATCTCGGCCTTGGTGAAGGCCAGCTCCTTGACGGTGCCGATGAGGGGGACCATCACCTCGGGGAGGGCCTTGATGCCCTTCTTGGCGACGTTGATGGCGGCCTCGGAGATGGCGCGCATCTGCATGCGGATGAGCTCAGGGTAGGTGATGCCCAGGCGGCAGCCGCGGTGGCCCATCATGGGGTTGAACTCGTGGAGCTTCTCGACGCGGTGCTTGACCTCGGCGAGGCTGACGCCGATGACCTTGGCCATCTCGGCCTGGCCGGCTTCGTCGTGGGGCACGAACTCGTGGAGGGGGGGATCCAGGAGGCGCACGGTGACGGGCAGGCCGTTCATGGCCGTGAAGATGCCTTCGAAGTCCTCGCGCTGGATGGGCAGGAGCTTCTTGAGGGCTTCCTTGCGGGCGTCCAGGTCCTTGGCCAGGATGAACTCGCGGACGGCGATGATGCGCTCGCCCTCGAAGAACATGTGCTCGGTGCGGCACAGGCCGATGCCCTCGGCGCCGAAGGCGCGGGCGACGTCGGAATCATGCGGGGTGTCGGCGTTGGTGCGGACCTTGAGGGTGCGCACGGCGTTGGACCAGGTCATGATCTTGCTGAAGCGCTTGAACAGCTCGCTGTCCTCGGCCTTGAGCTTCTTCTCGACGAGCACCTGGTTGACTTCGGAGGGAAAGTCCTGGAGCTTGCCGGCGAACACTTCGCCCGTGGAACCGTCGATGGAGATGAAGTCCTCGCCGGCCTTGAGGGTGATGTCGCCGACGTTGACCGTGCGGCCCTTGACGTCGATGTTGATGGCGGAAGCGCCGCAGACGCAGGGCTTGCCCATGCCGCGGGCGACCACGGCCGCGTGGGAGGTCATGCCACCGCGAGCGGTGAGGATGCCCTTGGCGGCGACCATGCCGGCCAGATCTTCAGGGGAGGTCTCGATGCGGCAGAGCACCACGGGACCGGTCTTGGCCAGTTCCTCGGCCTCTTCGGCGCTGAGGGCGATGCGGCCGGCGGCGGCGCCGGGGCCGGCGTTCAGGCCCTTGGTCATGAGCTTGCCGTCCTTCTTGAAGGCGGCCTTCTCCTTGGGGTCGAACACGGGGGCCAGCAGCTGGTTCAGGCTGTCGGGATCGATGCGGGTCAGGGCGGTGTTGGAGCTGATCATGCCCTCATCGACCAGGTCGATGGCGATGCGGATGGAGGCCAGGGCGGTGCGCTTGCCGATGCGGGTCTGCAGCATGAACAGCTTGCCGCGCTCGATGGTGAACTCGAGGTCCTGCATGTCGGTGAAGTGGCGCTCGAGGCGGTTGCAGGTCGCGAGCAGTTCCTTGAAGGCGGCGGGCATGGCCTCTTCGAGACTGGTGTGGCCGGTGCCCTCGGCCTGGGCCTTGGTGATGGGCTGGGGGGTGCGCACGCCGGCGACCACGTCCTCGCCCTGGGCGTTGATCAGGTATTCGCCGTAGAAGTAGGGCTCGCCGGTGCCGGGGTCACGGGTGAACGCCACGCCGGTGCCGCAGTCGTCACCCATGTTGCCGAACACCATGGTCTGGACGTTGACGGCGGTGCCCCAGTCGTCGGGGATGCGGTTCAGGCGGCGGTAGATGACCGCGCGCTCGGTGTCCCAGCTGTCGAACACGGCGCAGATGCCGCCGATGAGCTGTTCCTTGGGATCCTGGGGGAAGGGGCGGCCGAGTTCCTTCTCGACGATGCCCTTGAAGATGGCGCAGAGGTTCTTCCATTCCTCGGCGGTGATCTCGGTGTCGAGCTTCTTGCCGGTCTTGGCCTTGAGCTTCTCGATCTCGTGCTCGAAGTGGTCCTTGTGGACGCCCAGCACCACGTCGGAATACATCATGATGAAGCGGCGGTAGGAATCGTAGGCGAAGCGGGCATTGCCGCTGGCCTTGGCCAGGCCTTCGACGGTCTGGTCATTGAGGCCGAGGTTCAGGACGGTGTCCATCATGCCGGGCATNNCGCGGGCGCCGGAACGCACGGAGAGGAGAAGGGGGTTCTCGACGTCGCCGAGCTTGCGGCCGCGGTTGCCTTCCAGCCAGGTCAGGGCTTCCATCACCTGGGTCTTGACGGCCTCGGGCAGTTTCTTGCCCTCCTTGCCGTAGAGGTTGCAGACTTCGGTCGTGACGGTGAAGCCGGGGGGGACGGGGATCTCGAGACAGGCCATCTCGGCGAGGTTGCAGCCCTTCCCGCCCAGGAGGTTGCGCATCGTCGCGTTGCCCTCGTTCCGGTCGCCGCCAAAGGTGTACACGTGTTTAGTCATAGGCTCCTCGGAGAAAAAACCAAATTAGACTCCAGTCTACTCGCATGCCGTGAAAAGTCCTGCGTTATCTCTGGACCTGACCGTCGTCATAACTCGTCTGGGCGCGGGGGGGAACTGGCACAAAATCGTTTTGAGCGCGGCCTTCTCCATGAGACAATGATCGATTCGCGTCGTGATGACGCTGGAGGCACACCATGGCCACACCCCCTCGCAAGGGCCCGAAGACCCGCAGCGCCGCCAAGGGCGCACCCTCCAGGAACGCGGGAGCCCCCCGCGGCGCAGGTTCGAAGAGCGCGCCCCGCGCCGGCGCCAAGCCCGCGCCCAGGGCCGGCAGCAAGCCCGCCTTCCGTTCCGCC
>DBME01000151.1 GCA_002298155.1 Holophagaceae bacterium UBA706
CCGAGATTGCCGGCCTCGAGCCGCTGGACCAAAGCTTCCAGGCGGTCGAGGCCGTCGTCGAAGGAGGGATTCGGGTTCGTCATCCCTCCATTGTAACCCTTACCTGCGTTTCGCCTCTTCGCGCATCTTCTTGCCCAGGTCCTCGACCTTGTAGCCGGCGGGCAGTTCGAAGGTGGAGGCGGGGATGGGGCCGCTCTCGACCTTGGTGGCTTCCGTGGACACGTNNCACGTCCATGCCCATCATGCCGGTCATGTGGGTCCGCAGGGGGACGCCCTTGATCTTGGCCAGTTCCTCGTAGAGGCGCTTGAAGCTGGCGCCCATGGGACCCGCCTTGGCGAACTGGGCGGCTCGGGACTGGATCATCTTGGCGTAGGCGGAGTCGGGGACCGGCATCTTGAGGGTGGGGTCCGCGGAGAGGGTCATGGTGAGCTTGCCCACCCGGATGGACCACATCTGGCAGGTGCGGCCGGCGACGGTCTCCGTGCCCAGTTTCTCCACCTTGCAGTCGTTGGGGTCGCCGAACATCGATCCCATCATGGCGCCAAGGCCCTCGGGCTGGGCGCCGTTCAGGGCGTCCAGGGCCGCGAAGGCGTCGCTGAAACTGATCTTGGAGATGGTCTTCTTCTTGTGGTCGATGGAGTACGTGGCGCCCTCCATGAAGTTCACGAGGTTGTCGCGCTTGTCCTTCTCGTTGCGGACCATGTTGAATTCCGCGTTGTAGTAGTGGACTTCCGTGCCGGCCCCGCCGGAGCCCATGGGGCCCTTCGCCACCGAGTTGAAGGTGATGGTCAGGTCGGCGGCGGAGGCGAAACCGAACGCGAGAGTTGCAGCCAAGGCAAGGACAAGGCGTAATCTCATCAGAGACTCCTGGGGTTGTTTCCACCAAAATACCCCCACCCTCTTCTGGATTCCACAAAGATTTATTGTAAATTAAAAGAAAGAGGATGGAAAAAACGATGGCACGCGTGCTGGTTGTGGATGATTCCCAGGAAACCTGTGATCTGCTTGAGCTCCTCCTGGGGGATGGGCTGGGGCTGGAGGTCGAGGTGGTGAAGGCCACCCGGCCGGACGACGCCCTCCGCCTGCTGGCCGCCAGCCACTTCGATCTGATGCTTTCGGACATCAACCTGGAGGCCAGCAAGGACGGTCTCGACCTGTTGCGCGCGGCCAAGCCCCTGGGTGTCGAGACCATCCTCCTCACGGGGTTCGGGACCCTGGAAAAGGCCTTGGAAGCGGTGCGGGAAGGGGCCTTCGACTTCATCTCCAAGCCCTGGAACAACGAGGAGCTCAAATCCCTGGTCAAGCGGGCCCTGCTGGTCCAGTCCAACAAGGGCGGGCCCAAGGAGCCCGGGAAGGCCCCGGCCCTGAACCAGAGCGTCATGATCGGGTCCAGCCCCCGCATGATGGAGGTCTACCGCACCATCGCCTCGCTGCAGAACAGCCGGACGACCGTCCTCATCATCGGCGAGAGCGGCACCGGCAAGGAACTGGTGGCCCAGAACATCCACATGAGCAGCGACCGCAAGGCCTGCCCCTTCGTGGCCATCAACTGCGGCGCGCTCACCGAGGGGCTTCTGGAATCCGAGCTGTTCGGCCATGTGAAGGGCTCTTTCACCGGCGCCATCTCCGACAAGAAGGGCCTTTTCGAGGAAGCCTCGGGCGGCACCATCTTCCTGGATGAGATCGGCGAGACCTCCCTGGCCTTCCAGGTGCGCCTGCTGCGCGTCCTGCAGGAGCAGGAAGTGCGCCGGGTGGGCGGCTCCAAGACCGTGAAGGTGGATGTGCGCATCATCGCCGCCTCCAACCGGGACCTGGCCCAGATGGTGAAGGCCGGCAAGTTCCGCGAGGATCTCTACTACCGCCTCTGCGTCGTGGAGATCCGGGTGCCCCCCGTGCGGGAACGGTACAGCCGGGACGCCAACACGGGCAAGGTGACCTCGGACATTCCGGCCCTCATGGACCACTTCCTGGAGGAATACAGCCGGAAGGACGGCCACGCCTACCGCCTGCGGGCCGATGCGCGCCAGCTGCTGGAGAACTACAGCTGGCCGGGCAACGTCCGGGAGATGGGCAACATCATCGAGCACCTCACCCAGCTGAGCCGGGGCCGCGAGATCACCCCGGACGACTTCCCCGAGAAGATCCGGGAGGAGCTGCGCAGCAAGGGCTCAGTGCTTCCCGAGGCGCCCACCCCGCTGCTGGAGCTGATCCGTGACTGGGACCACCTGCCCACCCTGGAGGAGCTGGAGCGACGCTACATCCAGGTGCTCCTCAAGCATGAGCAGCGCAAGAGCCGCATCGCGGACATCCTCGGCAAGGACCGCACCACCCTCTACCGGAAGCTCAAGGACCTGGGGCTTGCCGAGGCCAACGAGGATCCCACCTAAGAAGGCCCTTCCTCCTTCGCGGCCCTCCGCGAGATCTCAGCGCCCCGGCGCGGGGATGCAGTTTGCAACGCGTTGCAGAATCCCACGGAGATAATTGAAGACCCGGTTGTTTAAATATTGTTGTTATTGTTAGTTATGTATTGGCAAGGTTCGTGCATAGTTGTGCTTCACATCCCGGCCGTGTCCGGTTCCAACTGGAGTCATCCATGAACAAGCTTGCTGCCCTCCTCGTGGCCGCCGCCCTCATCAGCCCCGTCTTCGCCGAAGACGCCAAGAAAGAGCCCAAGAAAGAGGAAGTGAAGAAGGTCGAAGTCAAGAAGGCCGAAAAGAAGGAAGCCAAGAAGGCCGA
>DBME01000370.1:0-1443 GCA_002298155.1 Holophagaceae bacterium UBA706
TAGCCGTAGCCGCCGTGGATCTGCACGGCCTCCTCGGCCACCTTGCAGGCGATCTCCGAGGCGTAGAGCTTGGCCATGGCCGCCGACTTGGCGTAGGGCTGGCCCTGGTCCTTGAGGGTGGCCGCCTTGTAGACGAGCAGCCGTGCCGCTTCGATCTGCACCGCCATGTCCGCCAGCTTGAACTGGATGCCCTGGTGCTCGCAGAGGGGCTTGCCGAAGGCCTTGCGGATGGTCGAGTAGCGCACGGAGGCCTCGAAGGCCCCCTGGGCCATGCCCAGCGCCAGGGCGGCGATGCCGATGCGGCCGCCGTCCAGGGTCTTCATGGCCTGCTTGAAGCCCACGCCCTCCTCGCCCAGGAGGTTCTCGGCGGGAATCCGCACCTCCTCCAGGATGAGTTCGGAGGTGTCGCTGGCGCGCATACCGAGCTTGTTTTCCTGCTTGCCCGCACGGAAGCCGGGCGTGCCCTGCTCCACGATGAAGGCGCTGATGCCGTCGGTGCCCGTCCCCCCGCGGGTGCGGGCCATGACCACGCACACCCCGCCCACGGTTCCGTGGGTGGCGAAGTTCTTGGAGCCGTTGAGCACCCATTGATCGCCGTCCTTGCGGGCGGTGGTGCGCAGGGCGCCGGCGTCGCNNTCGGCCTCGGTGAGGGCCCAGGCGCCGATCATCTTCCCCGCGGCCAGGGGCTTGAGGTACTTCTGCCGCTGGGCCTCGCTGCCCATGGTGTAGATGTGGTTGGAGCACAGGCTGTTGTGGGCGGCCACGCCCAGGCCGACGCTGCCGTCCACCCGGGAGATCTCCTCCACCACCACGGCATACTCCAGGTAGCCCATGCCGGCGCCGTCGTACTCCTCGGGGAAGAACACGCCCAGCATGCCCATCTCGCCGAGCTTGCCCATGACCTCCATGGGGTAGATCTTGTCCTCGTCCCAGGTCATGACGTGGGGCCGGATCTCGTTCTGGGCGAATTTCCGGACCTCCTCGCGGAGGGCCTCCACATGTTCGGGCAGGTTGAAATCCACGATTTCCCTCGGCTCTGGTGGGTGGGGATGGTGAGATCCGGTATCCGCACGGCGCGGAATCCGGAGCGTGCGGATTGGTACAGTCACTATACCCATGGCCCCGGGAGAGGCCAGTACAGATTGCAGGGAAAGCCAAGGAAACTTTACGGATTCAACCATCCGCCCGCGCTTTTTTACAGCGCTTCCGGCCCCGGAAATTGGGGACCTCGACCTATTTAATTATTCAAACATGCACGAAAACCGGGGGCGGAGGCTCCGCCCCGGGGGTCCCCGCCGATCCCGCTCAGCGCTCGAACAGCGGCACGTAGTGGTTCAGGGTGGAGCCCTGGTAGACCTGGCGGGGGCGGTAGATGCGGCTTTCGCCGGTCTCGACCACTTCCTTGTAGTTGGCGATCCACCCCGGCATGCGGCCGATGGCGAA
>DBME01000370.1:1450-14579 GCA_002298155.1 Holophagaceae bacterium UBA706
ATGCCGCTGTAGAAGTCGACGTTGGGGTACAGGCGGCGCTCGATGAAGTAGGGGTCGTTGAGGGCCGTCTCCTCCAGCTTCTTGGCGATGTCCAGCAGGGGGTCGCTGATGCCCATTTTGGAGAGGAGCTCGTCGCACTTGCGCTTGATGATCCGGGCGCGGGGGTCGTAGTTCTTGTNNTAGACCCGGTGGCCGAAGCCCATGAGCTTGGCGCCCTGGCCCTTGTTCTTGACCCGGTCCAGGAACTGGGTGCCGTCGTCCTTGGTGGCCCGGATCTCCTTGAGCATCTCGATGACGGCCTGGTTGGCCCCGCCGTGGAGGGGGCCCCACAGGGCGCAGACGCCCGCGGAGGCGGAAGCGAACAGGTTGGCCCGGCTGGAGGCCACCATGCGCACGGTGGCCGTGGAGCAGTTCTGCTCGTGGTCGGCGTGCAGGAGGAAGATCAGGTCCAGGGCGTCCACCACCGCGGGATCCAGCTCGTAGTCCTCGTCGGGCTCCGAGAACATCATGTGGAGGAAGTTCTCGGTGAACATGTACTTCTTCTTGGGGTAGATGGAGGGCAGGCCCCGGGACTTGCGGAAGGCGTAGGCGGCCAGGGTGCGCACCTGGGAAAGCAGATGGGCGGCCTGGTGCTCGAACCGGTCGGCCTCGTACTCGGTGTTCAGCTCGGGCAGGAAGCAGCCCGCGGCGTTGATCATGGCCGAAAGGATGGCCATGGGGTGGGCGGAGGAGGGGAAGCCCTCGAAATGGAACTTCATGTCCTCGTGGATCATCTGGTACTTCGTCAGCAGCCCCGAGAACCGGAGACGCTCGGTCTCGGTGGGGAGCTTGCCGAAGATGATCAGGTAGGCGGCCTGGACGAAGGTGGAACCCTCGGCCAGTTCCTCGATGGGGATGCCCCGGTAACGGAGGATGCCCTTCTCGCCGTCGATGAAGGTGATCTTGCTCTGGCAGCTGCCCGTGTTGGCGTAGGACTCGTCATAGGTGATATATCCAGTCCTGGCACGGAGATCCCGCACATCGATGGCCCGTTCGTCCTCGGTCCCCTCGATGATGGGAAGCTCGAAGACCTTCCCGTCCAGTTCCAGTTTCGCCGTGTTGGTCATGAAGCCCTCGCAGATTGCCGCAATGGAGCATTTTATACGGGAGATTGGACTTCCACGCTCCGGATAATTTCCGGGGCTTCCTTCCTAGACCGTACCTGAAATTGAGCCCAGCTCGCAAGAAATGTCCCGGGGAATTGAGATCCGGTCACAATTGAGGGGTCCCCTTCACCCCATAGTTCAAGGAGGGAGTCATGGGAATGCGCAGTGCACTTTGGGCTGGGGTCGTCGTCCTGGGGTTGGGCGGCTTCGGCGCGATGGTTCTCAACAGTGGCCGGCCCGTCCCCGGGGCCGCGAAATCGGAGGCAAGCGTGGATCAGGGCAGGAAGCCGTCACCGGACGTATTGAAGAAGCGGTTGACCGCCATGCAGTACAAGGTCACCCAGGAGGCCTACACGGAGGCCCCCTTCACCGGGGAGTACTGGAACAGCAAGGGCGAGGGCATCTACGTCGACGTGGTGTCCGGGGAGGCCCTGTTCTCCAGCAAGGACAAGTTCGACTCCGGCTGCGGCTGGCCCAGCTTCACCAAGCCCCTGGCGGCCGGTGAGGTGGTGGAGAAACGGGACACCACCCACGGGATGGTGCGCACGGAAGTGCGGTCCAAGGAGGCGGATTCGCACCTGGGGCACGTCTTCGACGACGGCCCCGGCCCCACCGGGCAGCGGTACTGCATCAACAGCGCCTCCTTGCGCTTCGTGCCGGTGGACGACCTCCAGGAGCAGGGCTACGTCCAGTTCCTGCCCCTTTTCGGGCGGAAGCCCGCGCCCACGGAGGTGGCCACCCTGGCCGGGGGGTGCTTCTGGGGCATGGAGGAGCTCTTCCGGGCCAAGCCGGGCGTCCTCAAGACCCGGGTCGGCTATACGGGGGGCTCCACCGCCCATCCGGTCTACGAGGACGTCCACACCGGGGCCACGGGGCATGCCGAGGCCCTGGAGATCACCTTCGACCCCTCGAAGATCTCCTATGAGGCGCTGCTGAAGTTCTTCTTCACCCTCCACGACCCCACCACCCCCAACCGCCAGGGCAACGACGTGGGCAGCCAGTATCGTTCGGCGATCTTCTTCCACGACGAGGCCCAGAAGCGCGCCGCGGAGCGGATCAAGGCCCTGGTCGACACCTCCGGGGCCTGGGGCAAGCCCCTCACCACCCAGGTGGCGGCCGCCTCGACCTTCTGGGCGGCGGAGGACTACCACCAGGACTACCTCCAGAAGCATCCGGGGGGGTATACCTGCCACTATGTGAGGCCGATACAGTTCTAGGCCAAACGGGAGGAGCTTCGCCCACCCCACCAGACGCGCAGCAGCTTCATCGCTGCTCCTGGTTGGGATCGGGCGGTGGGATGATCTGGATCTTGCATCCCAGGGTTTCCATCACCTTGATGGCTTTGCCCATCTGAATGGTCGGTTTGCCCGATTCCAGTTCGATCACGAACCGGGTGCCGACGTTCGCGTACCCCGCCAATTCCACCTGTTTCAAGCCCTGGGCCTTGCGTGTGCGCCGGATGATCGAAGCGATTTCCATAAGCGTCGTAGGTATTTCAGCCATGAGCCTTCCCGTTCGGTAAGGTTTAGGCTTTTTGGGCCGCAATGCGCCAAAATATTCCCGTAAGGGAATATTTTTTAAATCAGGCACCCATTTCCACGTTGGATTCCCGATCGGGATTTTCAGGGAAACGGTCAGCGGCAGGCCGCCGGCCCCCCTTCATTTCCGGCCCTTGCCCCGCGCGGGCTTTGGGGCCCATGCCACCTGGCCGAGCACGTCGTACAGCGCATGCTCGGCCACCCAGAACGTGTTCGGTGCCGCGTCCAGGTCCGCGTCCACGCCCTGCCGGACGCCGTTTCGCTCGACCGTGATGGACACGGAGGGACCGTCAACGATGCCGTCGGAATAAGAGGGCGCCATCCCGAAGAAATCGGACTGGTCGAGGAAGGACGCGATCCGGTGGAAAACGTAGGCGGGGATGTGGCCGGTCCGCTTCCCCGCATAGGGTGCGTAGGGCCCTCCCTCGTAGTCCACCCGGCCGTCGCGGGCGATGGTGAAGGTATAGGAGGGGCAGGACCCGAGGCAGGCTCCCCGCATCAGGGTGATCGCGGTGATGCCGTGGTTGGTGGGGACGGTGAAGGTCCTGGACGGTACCCTGGCCGGTGCCGGATCCGCCGCCGGGGCCACCTTCCCGGGGGAAATGGGAATCGCGGGCTTGTCCCCCTGGAGGACCTCCGCGGAACCGTCGGCCCGGATCACCAGCTTCATGTTGGGCCCATCCATCGTTCGGAAGAGGATGGCGAAGGCCGGACCGGAGGAACTGGGCTCGCTTCCGATGATGTCCATGGCGTGGAATCTCAGCCCGCCCAGCGGGCCGAGGCTGGCCCGGTCGAAGTACAGGTCGCGATTGGCGTCATGGATCCTGAGGCGGTAGAGCCCGGAATCGCCCTGGTCGCCGGAAACCTGGACCCCGTCCGCGGCCAAGGCGAAATGGTTCCAGGGCGCATAGGGCAGGGGCTGGGCGGAGACGGTGAAGGCGGCGGCAAGGGCCCCCAGGTGCAGTAGGGCATGTGGGCGGAAGGGTTTCATGGTTCGGATTCCTTGCTGGGTTGAGCGGGGGGAAGGGGCGTTGGGCCCTCCGGTTTACACGGCCGAAGGCCTGGGTTAGGTTGGATTCCGGACCCGGAAAGGAGGTTGCGATGTCGAGTGGAAGTTCAATCGCGGAACCTCCGTCATGCCCGTTTCGTCTGCCGGCAGCCCTCTGACCCGCCTCAGGGTGGCCGCGCGTCGTAGCCTTCCGTCCCTTCGTCCCGCTGACATGACCCCTGGGCATGTTCGTCGGGTTTGCCCTGGTTCCTTTCTGGCCATGCATGAATTGGCCGGCCTCAATTCTCGGAGGAGCCGCGTGAAGCTCCTGTTCGCCATCTTCGCCATGCCGAGCCTGTTCGCCCAGGACCCCGCCTCCTGGCAGGTCCACGGACAAACCACCCTCATATCCCAGGAACACGGCCCCTTCACCTCGCCCTACCAGGGGGCCAATTCGCTCCGCCCATGGCAGGAGCGGGCGACCTCCTTCACCGTGACCCTCATGACCGGGGTAAGCCTATGGCGGGGCGGGGAGTTCTATCTGGACGGTGAAGGCGCCGCGGGCAAAGGTGTGAGCGGTGTGCTGGGCCTGGCGGGAGCTCCCAACGGGGAGACGTATCGTGTGGGCGACCCGGCCTTCCATGGCTCCGTCGTGCGCGCCTACCTGCGCCAGACCTTGGAATTGGGCGGTGAGCGCCAGAATGTGGAAGATGATGCCCATCAGTTGGCGGGTTCCACCACATCCCGCAGGGTTGTTCTTACGGTCGGCAAATTCAGCGTCATGGACGTTTTCGACAACAACAGCTATTCCCACGATCCCCGCTCCCAGTTCTTCAACTGGACCCTCATGGGCCACGGCGCCTGGGACTACCCGGCCGACACGCGCGGCTATACCTGGGGTTTCGCTGCCGAAGGCTACTGGGATCGCTGGGCGTTGCGGTACGGCCGTTTCGCCGAACCCCTGGAGGCCAACCAGCTCGCCATGGACCACGGGTTCGCGCGGGCCCATGGCGAGGTTGTGGAACTGGAACATGGGCATACGCTTGCCGGTCAACCGGGCGTCATCAGGGTCATGGGCTTCCGCAACACCGCCAGGATGGGCGACTACCGGGAGGCCCTGGCCCAGGCCGTCCCCCCGGAGGTCACCGCCACCCGTGCCTATGGGCGGCTGAAGCACGGATGGGGCATCAATGCGGAGCAGGCCCTCACCGGCGACCTGGGCGCCTTCGCCCGCTGGAGCTGGGACGATGGGAAGACGGAAACCTGGGCCTTCACGGAGGTGGACCGCTGCGCTACGGGGGGCCTGTCGCTCAAGGGCACCGCATGGCATCGGGCCGGGGACCGTGTGGGCTTCGCCTACGTTCGGAACGGGTTGAGTCCTGACCACAAGGCCTACCTGGCCGCCGGCGGCATGGGTTTCCTTCTGGGAGATAGCCGCCTGGCCTATGCCCCTGAACGGATCATGGAGGCCTACTATGCCTGGGCTCTCGGCAAGGCCTTCATGGCCAGCCTGGATGCCCAGCAGGTGTGGAACCCTGGCTACAATTCCGACCGCGGCCCCGTCACCCTGTTCGCGCTCCGCCTTCACGCCCAGTTCTAGTTCTCCAGGTGTCTTTGGAGTTCCCTCAGCCCGAAGGGCTTGGACAACAACGTGACTCCCGGGTGAGCCGAGGCGAGGTTCAAGGCCGTCTGGTCAACTCGGCCCGTGGCCAGCAGGACGGGGACGTCCGGGCGCAGCATCCGTAAACGGGGCAGCGTGCCGATGCCGCCCAACCCCGGCATGTTCATGTCCAGGATCACAAGGTCCGCAGCAAGCCCAGCCTCGAGCAACACCAGGGCCTCCTCGCCACTCCTGGCAATGGTGACCGCCGCATGACCCAGGACCTGCAGGATTTCCCGGACCGAACTCTGGATCAGCTCGTCGTCGTCCACCAGGAGCACGTTCAGGGTCCCACGATGCCCCGGCGTCTCCCCGGAGCCTGAGGATCCTGCCGTCCGGGTTTGAACGTCCTGCTCGAACGCGGGGAAGCGGAGCATCACCCGCGTGCCCTTGTCCGGCACGCTCTCGATCGCCATTTGCCCCCGGTGCGATTTCACGGTGCTGAAGACCATGGAAAGGCCAAGACCCGTGCCTTTGCCCGTTTCCTTGGTGGTGAAGAAGGGTTCCATGGCTTTCTCCAGGACCTCCTTGGGCATGCCCATTCCATTGTCTTCAACCACGACCTCGATCCAGTCGTTATCGACATTGCGGGTACGCAGGGTGAGGGTGCCGTTTTCAGGCATGGCGTCCACGGCGTTGACGCAGAGGTTCATGAAGGCATGGGTCAGGGCACCGGCATCGCCAAGGATGGGCCGCAGGTTCGCTTCCAGATCGATCTCCAGGCGCACCTTCGCCAGCGTTGTCCGCTCCAGGAGGGCGACCTGTTCCCGGAGCAGCGCATTCATGTCGAGCCTGTTGTTCTCCACGGGGCTCTGGCGGGCAAAACTCAGCAGGCTCTTGACCATCTTGCCACCGCGCTCGGCGGCCCTGCAGATGGTTTCGAGGGCTTGATGAAGCTTCGTTCCCTGGGGCTGGGCGAGGATGTGGGCCGAGGCCAGGCCGAGGATGGCCCCCAGGACATTGTTCATATCGTGAGCGACGCCGCCCGCGAGGGTCCCCAGGCTCTCCATCTTCTGGGATTGCTGAAGCTGGACCTGGAGTCTGGCTTTCTCCTCCTCCGTTTCCCTGCGTTCGGTAACATCCATGATGGTCCCGGTCAGGGAAAGGGGGGTGCCTTCGCCATTGAAACGGACCTCTCCCAGGCCATGCACCCACCTGACTGCGCCATCGGACTTGCGGGAGATCCTGTACTCCTTGTCGAAGGGTTTGCCCTTCCCCAGGACCTCCTCCCGGAGGTAGAGCTCCATGGCCTCCCGGTCTCCTGGGTAAATGAGGTCCGCCCACCCTGCAACGCTCCGGTCGTAGGTGGGTTCGATTCCAAGAATGTGGTCGAGGACCGTGGAGGAGGTCCAAAGGCCTTTGATGAAATCCATCCGGTAGGAGCCGATTTGAGCAGCCCTTTGGGATTCCTTCAGGAGGAATTCACTTGCCCGCAGTTGTTCCTCGGCCTGTTTTCGCTCGGTAACGTCGGACGCCATGCTCATCGCGATGCGCCTGCCATCCGGCAACTGCCCGAGGGAGACGGAGGAGAAATCCCAGATGCGGGTTGATCCATCGCTGCACGTGATCGTGTACTCACCCTCCGCTTTTCGGTGCTCCAAGGAATAGAGGGTGCTGATTTCATCCGCGACACGCTGGCGATGAATTCCGTAGGCTTTCGTCGTCCACGCCTCGATGGTCGGGATGTCCGTGAGGCGGTATCCGCTGAGCTCGGTCCAGGCGCGGCTCAGGATGATGACTTCGCCATCTTCGGCATGGATCATCATCGGGAATGGCACTTCCTCAACGGCATGGCGGAACCGGTAATCACTCTCCCGCAATTCCACTTCGGCCCTCAGGGTCGTCTGCAGGGTCCGCAAGCGCTGGGTGCGCCAGAGAAACCCGAAGCCAAAGGCGACCGTCGAAAGAATCAGCAGATCCAGCCCCAGAAGTTGCCAAGCCCGGGCGCGCATGGGGGCCAGGACTTCCGCGCGGTCGATTCGAGCCACCAAGGCCCAGGGTGACTCCGGGATCTGGCGGAGAAAGGCAAACGCCTGGATCCCCCGGTAATCCTTGCCATCCACCAGCCCCTCCTGCCCCAACGCGGCCCTTGCGGCAGGGAGATCCGATTCAGCCAGTGGAAAGCGCAGCCTGAGCGGCGCATTTTCCAGGAACCTGAGGTCATTGAGGAACACCACCTCGCCACCTTCCCGTCTCACCAGGAGGGATTCGGCGGTCCGGGTAGGCAGGGGCCACGCCTTGAGGAAGGGATAGAGGAAGGTCTTCGGATCGATCTGAAGCGCCAGTACGCCACGTGGCGGGTGAGGTTCATGGGGATCCAGGATGGGTAGAAGCAGGGCGAGATGGGGTTGTTGATCCTGGGCGCTAAGGTGGAGATCCTGCAGGCATGGTTGGCCTGAGTCCATTACGTGGGCCATCGCCTCCCGGGTGGCCGCGCCCATGGGGCGAGGGTCGCCTGGCGAGGAAAGGCGCACCCGGCCTTGATCATCCATCAACCGGATCAAGGAATACTGCCCTTGGGTGAGAAGCTGATCCATCCAGTGCTGAAGCTGGCTCCTGGATCGGGAGTCTCCTGGGTTCTGGAGGACCTGGGAGGCGATTCCCGGGAGTCCAGGAGTATTCATCAGAAAACCGGCATCCGCCAAGCGCTCTTTTCGGTAGGCGACAAGTTGATGCACCTTCAAGTCGGTGATGGCGATCAGCTGCTTCTGGGCACCCGTTCGGAGTTCCGTTTCGTAATTACGGATGTGGAGGAAGCTCAGGGTCAGGGTCCCTGCCGCCACAAAGGCGAAGACCCCGATGTACGTGAGCCCCACTGCGACTTCACCCCTTGTCCGATCCTGCAGGAATGGCAAATGAGGTAGCGTGCGCAATGCGAGTCCGAAGCCCAGGAACAGGAACGCTGCACTGGTCATGAGCGCTGGGGGGATGTACGAGGTTCCGACCAGGAGTGGCACGCTGAACAGATAGGTCAGCAGAAGCAGAAAACTCAGTGCCAGCAATAAAGCTGCGAAACCAAACCCCAGGATCCCATTTCGCACGCGCCGGGAGAAAACCGTAGGGGTGCTCAAATGGGCAAGCGCGGCCAGAAGGAAGGCGACAGCGGTGAGGGGAGAAATATGCCCGAGGGGGATACCGCCGAGTTCCTTGTGCCCGCGGGCCAACCCAAGGTGTTCCACTTCTGGGCGAATGCCGAGGGCCGAGAGCGTGCCCATGGTCACGGCCGCGACAGCCCCCAGCACCACGATCCAGGCAACTGCCCGCTGGATGTTCCGGTTCTGGTGAAGGTGGGCCGACCAGAAGAACGCGAAGCCGAAAACGCAAAACAGCAGGGCCGCACTGGGAGCCATGGGCACCATTCCCTGTCCAAAGGCCGCCCGTTCGGGTCTTCCAAGCAGCCAAAGGCTCAGAACGACAAAACCTGCCGCGACCGGTACCAGGAGCAAAACCCTGATCAGCGCGGGCAACCAGGTGCTTTCGGGGAAGGAACGGTGCACGGCCTGACCTCGCACAACTGCTGTGAACAGCGTTTTCATCTTTTGGTAAACAACGATAGCCCTTCTCGAATCAATTCAAACCGGGATCCTTTCCCGGGGCAGCGAACACCTGCATTCCGCCAGGATGAGCGACCACCTCAGGCCGCCTTGGTGCGGAAGTCCTTGCCCAGCCATCCCCGGGCCACGAACAGCAGCACCGCCGACATCATGGACGCCACCCCGAAAATCAGCCACATGGTGCCGGTATGTCCGGGCTGCCCCTTGGGGCACCAGTGGGCCAGGGCGGAACCGGCGTAGAAGGACACCAGCATCTTGGTGAGGAACCAGGGGAACTGCGCCACGCCCATGTAGGCGCCCGTGCGGCCCTCGGGGGCGATCTCGGCGGCGTACTGGAGGAAGCGCGGCTGCCACATGGCCTCGCCCACGCTCATGATGACGATGTAGGCCAGCAGGCCCCAGGCGGTGGGCCCCAGGGCGAGGATGAAGGTGGGGCTGGCCATGACGGCGGTGCCCAGGATCATCATGTTGTAGGTCTTGGCCTTGCGGGAAAGGGCCGCCACCACGGGGCACAGCACGAAGACCAGCAGGGTGTTCAGGCTGCTGGCGGCCTCGAAGTGCTTGCCCACCCAGGTGCCCGCGTAGGCGCGGTCCACGTAGGGCGCGAAGAGGAGCCAGTTGTAGGCGAACAGGGTCTGTACCGGGATCAGGCTGAAGATGAAGAAGGAGAACTTGGCGTCGGCCAGGGGGTGGTTGCGCAGCCAGTTGGCCAGGCCGCGCTTCACCGGGGCGGCGGCTTCCGCCGAGGGCGCGGCCTCCTTGGGGGCGGCGCCCTCCCGGGCCTTGGCGATGGCGTCGGTCTCGACCCTGCGGGTCAGCAGCACGGCCACCGCAACCAGGGTGACCAGGGTGGTGCAGGCGTAGAAGACATAGGCGCCCTGGATGCCCCAGCGGTCGCGCACCGGGGTCATGAAGGTGGGCAGCCAACCCCCCAGGTTCATCACGGCATACAGCATCGCGAAGGCCATGCTGGCCGTGGCCGGGGTCGTGAAGGCCCGGATGGCGGCATAGCCCGCGGGATAGCACATGCCGTAGCCCGACATGAGCAGGGCGATGCCCAGGCCCGCCACCAGGGTGAAGGGCGTCAGGAAGCCGCCCGCGTGCAGGCCCAGCGCCGGCGCGAAGGCCAGGATGGCGCGGCCGGCGAACATGATGCCCAGGGCGATGAGGAAGGTCTTGCGCAGGCCCCACGCGTCGGCGCGCCCGCCGAAGAACAGCATGGAGATGGTGATGCCCCAGGTGAGGAAGCCCACCATGAGGCCGGCCTTGGGATCGGAGAGGCCGCCGTACTGGTTGAAGTACATATGGAGGTAGATGACCATCCCGAAGTAGACGAACCCCTCCATGAAGCTGAGGAGGTTCACCGCCCACAGGGCGCGGGGCGCGTGGACCAGGTCGATGAAGGGCTGCACCACCTCGCGCAGGGGCGAAGCGGGGGTCGGTTCGGGTGAGGTCACGGGGCGCTCCGAAGGGTTGGAAGAACTGTACCATGGGGTCCTGCCCGGCATTTGCGCAGTCGCTGAGACTGAGTCTGGATTAGACTGGAGCCCTGGAGAAACCATGAAGCTGGTCACCTTCCTTCATCAGGGTATGGAACGCATCGGCGCCGTCGTCGGCGGGCGCATCCTCGATTTCCACGCGGCGGACCCGCGTCTGGCCGTGGACATGCTCACCCTCATCCGGCGCCAGGACGAGCTGATGCCCCTGGCCCGGGATCGGGTCAAGGCCGAGCCCGCCGCGGCCCTCCTGGACGCAGCCGCCGTCACGCTGCTCGCGCCGGTGCCCCGGCCCCCCGCCATGCGCGACGGCTACGCCTTCCGGCAACACGTGTCCACCGCCCGGCGGAACCGCGGGCTGGAAATGATCCCCGAGTTCGACCTGTTCCCCGTCACCTACTTCACCAACCACCAGGCCGTGGTGGGTCCCGGCCCCGTGGAGGTGCAGGAGCACCACCTGGCCCGCCTGGACTACGAGCTGGAGGTGGCCGTGGTCACGGGCCGGCCCCTGCGGAACTGCAGCCTGGCCGAGGCGGACGCGGCCATCTTCGGGTTCACGGTCATGAACGACTGGAGCGCCCGGTACCTCCAGATGGAGGAGATGAAGCTCTCCCTGGGCCCCTGCAAGGGCAAGGACTTCGCCACCAGCCTGGGGCCCTGGCTCGTGACCCCCGACGAGCTCACCCTGGAGGACACGCCCCAGGGGCGCGTCCTGAAGGCGCGCATGACCTGCGAGGTGAACGGCCGGCTCCTCAGCGACGGGGACGCCGCCTCCATGAACTGGACCTTCGCGCAGATCCTCCAGCGCACGGCCTACGGGGTCACCGTCCACCCCGGCGAGGTGGTGGGCAGCGGCACCGTCGGCACCGGGTGCCTGCTGGAACTCAACGGCTCCAAGATCACCGACAACCTCTGGCTGGCCGAGGGGGACCGGGTCGACATGGAGATCGCCGGCCTGGGCCGCCTGTCCAACACCGTGGTGAAGGTCCCCGGCCCGGACCTGCCGCCCTCCCTGGTGGCCCTGGGACCCCGGCTGGCCCAGGCGTGAAGACCGTCCTCCCCGGGGACCTGGACCCCATCGCCACCAACGCCCTGCTTTGCGGCGGGGTGGGACCCCGGCCCATCGCCCTGGCCAGCACGGTATCGCGGGAAGGCATCCGCAACCTCGCGCCGTTCAGCTTCTTCAACGCCTTCGGCTCCAACCCGCCCATGGTGGCCTTCGCCCCCAACCGCCGGGGGCGGGACGGCACCGTCAAGCACACCTACCTCAACGCCGTGGCCACCGGGGAATTCGTCATCGCCGCGGTGACCCACGCCATGCTCCAGCAGATGAACGTCGCCAGCGCCGAATTCCCGGCGGGGGTGGACGAGTTCGTGAAGTCCGGCCTCACCCCCCTGCCGGCCAGGCTCGTGGCACCGGCCCTGGTGGGGGAGTCCCCCTTCCAGATGGAGTGCCAGCTCCACCGGGAGGTGGAACTGGGCACCGGCCCCGGCTCGGGCCTCATGCTCATCGGCGAGGTGGTGGCCTTCCACCTGGATGAAAGGTGCCTTGAGGGGGGGATCCTCCACCCGGACCGCCTGGACCTGGTGGGGCGCAACGGCGGGGCCTTCTACACGAGGGCCTCGGGCGCGGCCCTGGTGGAGGTGGCCAAACCCGTGGGCCGTCCCATCGGCTACGACGCCCTGCCCGGGGCCCTCAAGGCCAGCCGCATCCTCACGGGCAACGACCTGGGCCGCCTGGCCAACAGCGAGGCCATCCCGGACCCCCAGGTTGCGGAAGCCCGGGAAGGGGATCCCGGTGACCCGGAGGGGCTCGACCGGGCCATCCAGGGCGCCCTGGGGCGGGGGGACCTGGCGGAGGCTTGGAGGCTGGTGGGTAGGCGGCTCGTTCTCTGAAAACCACAAGTGGCCGCTAGTGATATCGGGAAGCCGGGAAAAGTTCCCGGTGTAATCGAATTAATTATTTTTTTCTTGATTTTCGAAACCAAGGCTCCGAATATCTCAATCAACCCAACAGCCATTTGGAGGCACCCATGAAAAAGACGGCCCTGTTTCTCGCCTGCGCCGCGATTGTCCCTCTGTCCGCCCAGTCCTGGGAGGCCGGTCTCTTTGTTGGGTCCCAGGCCCTGAAGAGCGGCTCGGTCGCCCTCACTTCCACATCCCGTGAAACGATCGACATGGACAACAAGGTCGTCTATGGCATCCGTCTCGGCCGCTCGGTCGTTAATTTCGGACCTGTGCTCTTCCAGGTAACGGTCGGCTATCAGCCCTCCGCCACTTCCAAACTCCATTGGACCGATTACCAGGACAATACCGCCCCCGCCCCCACCCTCACCCTTCGGACCCAGAACGGATTCGGCCGCACCCCCGCCGGTGCCATGGTGCAGGTGGATGCCGGAACCGACGACTTCAAGACCAGCAACTACTCCGTGGGCGCGATGTTCAACTTCAAGGCTTTCGTGTCCCTGGGCGCTGGCCTTGAGTACCGGTTCGAGAAGCTGGAAGATAACGGGCACAGCACCAATTACGCCCGCCCCTGGGTTCGCCTTAACGCCGGCATCGCCATCCCCAGCCCCGTCATCAAGCCTTTCGTGGGTATCGAGGCTTCCTTCCCCCTGGTCTCCAAGGATGTCGCGGACGCGCGTTCCGAGGATGATTACCTCAAGGGCTTGGCCCCCAAGAGCCAGATCGGCATCTACGCCGGCATCCGCTTCTAGCCTGACCTTTAATCCCGCACGGGGCCGCCTT
>DBME01000100.1 GCA_002298155.1 Holophagaceae bacterium UBA706
CCCGTGCCCGACGACCGCGGCGCCTCCCTGTGGCCGCCGCTCCTGGCCGCGGGCAGCTTCCTCGAAGGCGACGGCACCGTGGGCCGGCTCATGACCGAACAGTTCTACGCCCTGGCGCCCATGCTCCTGGGCGACGGGCTGGACCCCCTCAAGGATCCCGCCGAGCTGCGCAGGCGCTTCCGCGAGACGGCCCGGAACCTGGCCTCGCCGGACCCCACCAAGGCCAAGGTGGCCCAGCTCGACCCCCTGCGCCTGAGCTCGGCCATCGGCGAACAGGACGAGACCCGCGCCCGGCTCACCAAGAACGCCCGGGAATTCCCCCTCAAGATCCGCACCGGCTACCTGGAGACCCGCGACGGGAGCTTCGTCCTGGTGCCCCTGGTGCTGGACTTCCCCAGCGGCGACGCCCACGCCACCGCCAACGTCCTGGCCTGGCTGGGGGGCGGCGCCAAGNNCACGCGCAGGTCCTGGCCGCCCTGGGCCCCCGGGCGGACCGGGCCTTCCCCCTGCAGGCCACCGGCGCCCACGCCATCGCCTACTGGGAATCCCACACGCTTACGCGGGAGATCCTCCTGAGCCTTCTCCTCAGCTTCGTGCTCATCGGGCTGGTCTACTGGATCGGGTTCCGCACCCTGGCGGGCTACGGCTTCGTGGTGGTGCCGCTCCTCCTGGGCATGTTCTGGGCCCTGGGCCTCACGGGCTGGGTCCTGGGGCGCCTCAACCTCATGGCCGCCGCCTTCGGGGCGGTGCTCCTGGGCATCGGCGACGACGTGGGGATCCTCCTGTTCAGCCGCTACCGCGACGAACGCCAGGCCGGAAGATCCAAATCCCTGGCGGTGCGGGCGGCCCTGCTGGGCACGGGCCCCGGCGTCATCGCCGGGGGCCTGGCCACCTCCGCGGCCTTCCTGGCCTGCATCGTGGCCCCCTTCCCCGGCTTCCGCGACCTGGGCCTCACCGCGGGCCTGGGCCTCCTGGCGTGCATGGTGGCCAGCTTCCTGGTGCTGCCCGCGCTCCTGCTGACCCTCGACCGGGGCACCGGCGCCTTCGCCCCGGTCCCCCNNGGCCCTGGAAGGCCGCCCTGGCCCTGGGGCTGCTGGTCCTGGCGGCCTGGGGCATCAAGTCCATGAAGTGGGAGGAGGACCTGCGCCGGTTCCGGCAACAGGGCAACCCCTCCCTCGCCCTCCAGGAGAAACTCGGCAAGGCACTGGGCGCGGGCCTCCAGCCCCTGGCCGTGCAGATCCCCCTGGACGACCCCGAGCGCCTGCCCCAGACCTGGAACCGCATCGTGGTGCCCCTGCGCCGCGAAGGCCTGCCCATGCCGGAATGGAAGGTGCCCTCGCCCGAACTCAAGCGGATCCTGGCGTCCGAGACCTGGTACCGCAAAGCCCTGGAGGAGGCCACCGCGGCGGGCCTGGACCCCGTGGCCCTGGAGCGCCCCCTCTCGGCCCTGCGCGACAGCGCCGCGGACCCCGCCAACGTGCCCCGCAGCATCCAGGCCCTCATGCCCCCCGTGCGTCCCCCGTCGGAGCGGGCCCCTTTCCGGATCTTCGGCTGGCAGGCCAAGCCCAAGGCCCCGGAGGCGCCGCCCCCCGACGCCTTCACCCTGCCCCTGCGTCTCAGCGACGCGGCCCAGGAGCGCATCGAAGGGGAAGTGGAAAGCGCCGGCGGGCGCATGGTCGGCACCCGGCCCCTGTTCCGCGCCATCAAGGCCGTGGCCCGGGACGCCCTGCGCCAGGTCATCCTCCTGGCCCTGGCCGTGGTGCTGGGCGTCGTGGCCATCTTCGGGCGCCGGCCCCGGTTCCTGGCCCTGGCCATCATCCCCCTCGCCGCCAGCCAGGTGGGAGTCCTGGGCATCCTGGGCTGGACGGGCGAACCCCTCACCTTCCTGTCCCTGGTGGCCATCCCCATCTCCCTGGGCGTCAGCGTGGACACGGCCATGAACCTGCTCCACCGCGCCCCCCTCGAGCCCCATGCCGCGGCCCAAGTGGCCCGGGTGAACGCGGTGTGCGCCGGCACGACCCTGGCCGGCTTCGGCGGCCTGGTCTTCAGCGGCTACCGCGGCCTGCGCGGCCTCGGCCTGGCCTCCCTGGGCGGCGTGGCCATGGCCCTCCTGGTGACCCAGTGGATCCTCCCCTGGATCCTGGAACGCTGGCCCCTGCGCAGGGAGGAACCGTGAGCGCCCTCGCCGGCCTCGTCCAGGACCGCCTGGCCCAGGGTCCGATGCCCGCCGCCGAGGCCATGGAACTGGCCCTCTACCATCCCGAGCATGGCTACTACCGCCGGTCCACGGGGCCCTGGGGCTTCGAGGGCGCCGACTACTACACGGCCCTGGACCTGGGTCCCCTGCTGGGCGAGGCCCTGGCCGTTCGGTTCGCCCAGGCCTGGGAGCGCATGGGCCGGCCGGGCCAATTCGTGGTACTGGAAGCCGGCGCCGGCCGCGGCTGGCTGGGCCGGGATCTCCTCGCCGCCGCCCAGGGGCCCTTCCGGGACGCCCTGCACTACATCCACCGGGACGACAACCCCGCCGCCCGCGCCGCGGCCCGGGAGGCCCTGGCGCCCCACCTGGCCGCCGGTACCGCCCGCTTCGCCGATGAAGACGAGGTGCTGGAGCCCTTCCAGGGCGCCGTCCTCTCCAACGAACTCTTCGATGCCTTGCCGGCCCAGCCCTGGCGCTGGGACGGGGAGGGGTGGCGCTTCGAGGCCCTGGGGCCCGAGGGTCAGACCTGGCTCCCCGGCGGGCCCTGCGAAGCCACGGAGTGGTTCACGGCCCAGGCCGAAGGCGGCCTCGAGCCCGGCGACGGCGCCCCCTGGTGCCAGGGCCTGCCCCGCCTGGTGGAAAGCCTGGGCGCGCCCCTGGCGAAGGGGCTCTTCCTGACCATCGACTACGGGGACGCGGCATCCCGGCTGGTGGACAAGGGCGCGGACATACGCCGCTTCCGGGGCCATCAGGTGGACGGGTCCTGGTGGGAGGACATGGGCTCCGCCGACCTGACGGCCGATGTCGACTTCACCCGCCTGGCCGCCCACCTCGAGGGGGCCGGGTTCCGGGAGGCCGGGCACGTCAGCCTCAGCCGGTGGGTGAGGGCCCACGCCCCCCTGGCCCAATGGGAGGCCGATTGGCAGGCCATGGAGCCCGCCCTGCGCGTCAAGCGCATGGAAAACCTCCTCCAGCTCACCCTGCCCTCCATGATGGGTGAGCGGTTCCGGGTGCTGGAAGCCTGGAAGAACTGCGACTGAACGCACAATTGCCCGGCAGGCCGGTCAATGCCTGGGGTGGGCGCCCCGATGGAGGGATAGAATCGGGGGTCGCCTTGTCCCGACCTTCACCGGAGCCCACCATGTCCCTACGGAACCGTCTCACCCTGGGTCTCGTGCCGATCCTGGCCCTGGCCTCGACCCCCTTGCGGCCGGAGCAGCCTTTGCAGCCCTCGAACACCCTCCAAGCCCTCCTCGCGCCCTGGAAGGGCCCCTTCGGCGGCGTTCCGCCCTGGGACCAGGTCAAGCCCGCCGACTTCATCCCCGCCTTCACCGCGGCCATGGATGAGGAGCGCATGCGCATCCAGGCCATCGTGGCCAACCCCGAGGCCCCCACCTTCGAGAACACGATCGTGGCCATGGAGAAGGCCAGCCGCGTCTTCGACCGGGTCAACGTCCTCACCGGCGTACACTTCAGCACCCTCAAGGTCGGCGACGTGCCCCGCATCGAGGCCGAGCTCAGCCCCAAGCTGGCCTCCTTCTTCGACGAGATCACCCAGAACGCCGGCCTGTTCAAGCGCATCGAGGCCGTCTACGCCTCCCGCGACAAGGCCGGGCTCACCCCCGAGCAGAAGCGCCTCACCTGGCTCTACTACACCAACTTCGTGCACAGCGGCGCGCGGCTCACCCCTGACCAGAAGAAGGCCATCCAGGGCATCAACCAGGAGCTGGCCACCCTCACCACGCGCTTCTCCCAGAACGTGCTGGAGGAGGAGAACAAGCTCTTCACCGTCGTGGACACCGAGGTCGAGCTGGCCGGGCTGCCCGCGGACTACCGCGCCTCCGCCGCCCGCGCCGCCGAGGCCCGCGGCCTCAAGGGCAAGTGGGTGATCGCCAACACGCGCTCGACCATGGAGCCCTTCCTCCAGTACTCCGAGAACCGGGCCCTGCGCGAGAAGGTCTGGCGCACCTACGTGAACCGCGGCGACAACGGCGACGCCCGGGACAACAAGGCCAACATCACCCGCATCCTCCAGCTGCGCTTCCAGCGGGCCCAGCTCCTGGGCTTCGCCACCTACGCCCACTGGTCCGTGGAGCAGTCCATGGCCGGCACCCCCGACAAGGCCGTGGCCCTCATGGAGGCCGTGTGGAAGCCCGCCGTGGCCCAGGTGCGCGCCGACGTCGCCGAGATGCAGGCCATCATCGACAAGGAGGGCGGCCACTTCAAGCTCGCCCCCTGGGACTACCGGTTCTACGCCGAGAAGCTGCGCAAGGCCAAGTACGACCTGGACCTCAAGGAGGTCCAGCCCTACATGCAGCTCGACAAGCTCCGCGAGGGGATGTTCTGGGCCGCCGGCCAGTGCTACGGCCTGACCTTCACCCCCGTCACCGGCCTCCCCCTCCAGCACCCCGACGTGAAGGTCTGGGAGGTCAAGGACGCCAAGGGAGCCCACGTGGCCCTCTGGTACTTCGATCCCTTCGCCCGGGGCGGCAAGGCCTCCGGCGCCTGGATGAACGAGTACCGCACCCAGCAGCGCTACGACGGCGAAGTCACGCCCATCGTCTCCAACAACTCCAACTTCACCAAGGGCGCCGAAGGCGAGCCCGTCCTGATCTCCTTCGAGGACGCGCGGACCATGTTCCATGAGTTCGGCCACGCCCTGCACGGCATGCTCTCCAACGCCACCTACCCGAGCCTGGCCGGCACCAACACGGCCCGGGACTTCGTGGAGTTCCCCTCCCAGATCAACGAGCACTTCTTCCTGACGCCCGAGATCCTCAACCGCTTCGCCCTGCACTACAAGACCGGCAAGCCCATCCCCCAGGAGCTGGTGGCCCGCATCAAGAAGGCCGCCACGTTCAATGAGGGATTCGTAACCATGGAATACCTCGCGTCGGCCGTCATCGACATGAAACTCCATATGGCCGGCGGGCAGGTCATCGACCCCGCGAAGTTCGAGCGGGAGGAGCTGGCCAAGCTGGGCATGCCGGAGGAGATCGTCATGCGCCACCGGCCCACCCAGTTCAACCACATCTTCTCCGGGGACGGCTACGCGGCCGGCTACTACGCCTACCTCTGGTCCGACGCCCTCACGGCCGACGCCTGGGAGGCCTTCCTGGAGGGCAAGGGCGCCTGGGATCCTGCCGTGGCCGCCCGGCTCAAGGCCAAGATCCTCTCCGTGGGGAACACGGTCGATCCCGTCGAGGCCTTCCGCTCCTTCCGGGGCCGGGACGTCAATACGGACGCCCTCATGCGCAAGCGGGGCTTCCTCAAGTAAAAATTCCCTTGCCGTTCAAGGGAATCGATGACATTCTATTGGACCTTGTCTTGGGCTCCCCAAGTGCGCCGGCTGTTCCGGGCGCCGCCCAAGCCTCCTGAGCGAGGATGTCATGTACGCAGTTATCCAGACCGGCGGCAAGCAGTACCGGGTTTCCGAGGGCGATATCGTCCGCGTGGAACTCCTTGAGAAGGACCTTAAGGAAGCGGTGGTTTTCGACCGCGTCCTGCTCGTGGAAAAGGACGGCGAACTGAAGGTGGGCAAGCCCACCCTCGAAGGCGCCACCGTCCAGGCGGAAGTCATCTGCCACGACCGCGCCAAGAAGGTCCTCATCTTCAAGAAGAAGCGCACCACGACCTACCAGCGCACCAAGGGCCACCGCCAGGGGTACACGGAAGTTCGAATCAAGGGCATCCAGGCCTAGGCCCGGTCAGAGAATCTAGAGAGGTTACGTCATGGCTCACAAAAAAGGTGTAGGCTCCAGCCGCAACGGTCGCGATTCCAATGCCCAGCGTCTCGGCGTGAAGGCCTTCGGCGGCCAGATGGTCACCGCCGGCTCGATCATCGTCCGCCAGCGCGGCACCAAGTTCAAGATGGGCGTCAACGTGGGTATGGGCACCGACCACACCCTCTTCGCCAAGGTCGAGGGCAAGGTGCGCTTCCAGGACAAGGGCCAGCACGGCCGGTTCATCCACGTGGATCCCGTCGAGGCCTGATCCTTACCGTATCCTGATGAGCGCGCGGCCCAGGGGCTGTGCGCTCATCGCTTTTCAGGACCCCCATGTTCCTTGACCATCTGACGCTGCACCTGGAAGCCGGCCACGGCGGCGCCGGGGCCTGTTCCTTCCGCCGGGAGAAGTTCGCCGAGCGGGGTGGACCCGACGGCGGCGACGGCGGCCACGGGGGCTCCATCGCCATCCGGGCCAACAAGGCCCTGAACACCCTCAACCCGTACCGCAACCAGCGCACCTTCATGGCCGGGCGGGGCCTCAACGGGGCCGGGAGCCTGTGCTCCGGCAACGACGGCGCCGACATCACCCTCGACGTGCCGCTGGGGACCGTCATCAAGGACGCCGGCAGCGGCGAGGTCCTGGCCGAGCTCCTGGACCATGGCCAGACCGTCACCGTGGCCCGGGGCGGCCGAGGGGGCCTGGGCAACAACAACTTCAAGAGCTCCGTCAACCGCACCCCCCGGCATACCCAGCCCGGCGAGGAGGGCGAGATCCGCGACGTGGATCTCGAGCTCAAGCTCATCGCCGACGTGGGCCTCGTGGGCTTCCCCAACGCCGGGAAATCCACCCTGGTCAGCCGCGTGTCCGCGGCCCGGCCCAAGATCGCCAACTACCCCTTCACCACCCTGGAGCCCCAGCTGGGCGTCGTGACGGTGGACGAGCTGAGCAGCTTCGTCATCGCCGACATCCCCGGCCTCATCGAGGGCGCCGCGGGCGGCGCGGGACTGGGCATCCAGTTCCTCCGCCACGTGGAGCGCACCCGCATGCTGCTGCACCTGGTGGATCTGGCCGACCCCGTCACCGAGCCCGAGGAGGCCGTGCGCGTCATCGAGGCCGAGCTGGCCGCCTTCTCCCCCGTGCTGGCCGCCAAGCCCTGCTGGCTGGTGGGCACCAAGGTGGACGCGCTCCAGGACGACAGCCGCCGCGAGCGCTTCGAGGCCCTGTGCCGGGCGCGCTCGCAGGAGCCCCTGTTCATCTCGGGCGTCACCGGCGAAGGCATCCGTCCCCTGGTCTTCCGTCTCGGCAAAGCCCTTCTGGACACCCCGGAAGCATGAAGCGGGTCGGGCTCCTGGGAGGCACCTTCAACCCTCCCCACGCCGGGCACCTCAAACTCGCGGAAATCGCCGTTCCCGCCCTGGGCCTGGACGAACTCCGCCTGGTCCCCGCCGGCATCCCCCCCCACAAGGCCCTTCCCGACCGGGACGGCCCCGCCCGGCTCCGGCTGCTGCGGGAGCTCCCCTATGCGGTGGAGACCCTGGAAGTGGAGCGGGAAGGGGCAAGCTACACCGTGGACACCCTGGAGGCACTTTGCGCCCGGGAGCCGGGTTCCGCCTGGATCCTGGTCATGGGGAGCGACCAGGCGGAGGGTTTCGGCACCTGGCGCCGGCCCGACCTGATCCTGGAGCGGGCCTCCATCGCCGTCTCCCCCCGCCCCGGCTTCGAACTGCGCCTGCCCCCGGAGCTGCGGGACCGCGTCACCCCGGCGTGGTCCGGCGCCCCCGGCGAAGTGGTCATCCTGCCCGGGACGGGCATGGACGTGGCTTCCACCGATCTCAGGGCCGCCCTCGGCCGGGGCTCGCGCCCCCCGGGGATCCCGCCTCAAGTTCTGGCTTACATTTGCCAGGAAAACCAGTACCGTAATGACTGTTTGGGAGAACGAATGACCCTTGAGCCGCGGCTCGCGAGCGTGGTCGAAGCTGCCCGCTCCAAGAAAGCCTTCCGGATCCGCCTGTTCGACGTGACCGGCATCGCCAGCTTCACCGATACCTTCGCGTTCATGTCCGGCGGCAGCGACCGCCAGAACCGCGCCATCGCCGACGCCGTGGAGGAGAACCTCAAGGCCCTCGGGGTCCGGCCGCTCTCGCGTGAAGGCGAGCAGAACGGCAACTGGATCCTCCTGGATTTCGGCGACCTGATCGTGCACGTCATGGACGAGGACACGCGCGGCTTCTACAATCTGGAAGGCCTCTGGAAGGACGGCAGGGAACTCGAGCTTCCGGCCGAAATCCTTCCCGGCGCCAGCACGAACGAGCAACGGGAGCATTGATCATGCTGACTCCTCACAGCGCCTTTGACGCCATGCAGTCGCGCCTTCGCGTGGCGGCCGAACTCTACGGTCTCGAAGAGGCGCTTTTCAAGGTCTTCATCGCGCCCAGCCGTTCGATCATCGTCAGCTGCCCCGTGCACATGGACGACGGGCGCTGGGAAGTGTTCACGGGCTACCGCGTGCAGCACAACGTGGCCCGCGGCCCCGCCAAGGGCGGCATCCGCTACGATCCCCGCATCACGCTGGACGAGATCAAGGCCGGCGCGGCCTGGAACACCTGGAAGACCGCCGTGGTGGACGTTCCCTTCGGGGGCGGCAAGGGCGGCGTCGTGTGCGATCCCACGCGCATGAGCGAGGGCGAGCTGGAGCGCCTGACACGGCGCTACATCGCCGAGATCATGGACCTCCTGGGCCCCGACCGCGACGTGCCCGGCATCGACATGGGCACCAACAGCCAGGTGATGGCCTGGGTGCTTGACACCTACACCATGCACACCCGCAAGACCGAGAACGCCGTGGTGACGGGCAAGCCCATCTCCCTGGGCGGCAGCCTCGGGCGCACGGAGGCCACGGGCCGCGGAATCCTCATCTCCGCCCGCGAGGCCATGCAGCGTCTGGGCAAGCCCCTGGCCGGCGCGACGCTGGCCGTGCAGGGCTTCGGCAACGTCGGTTCCCAGAGCGCCCGCCTTCTCCACGAAGCCGGCGCGCGCATGGTGGCCGTCTCGGACCTCAAGGGCGCCATCCGCAACGACCGCGGCATCGACACGCACGCCCTCCTCAAGTACCACGCCGAGCACAAGACCGTCGTGGGCTTCAAGGGCGCCGAGCCCATGGACCCCAAGGACCTGCTCAGCATGGCGGTGGACATCCTGGTGCCTGCGGCCACCGAGAACCAGATCACCGAGGACAACGCCTCCAAGGTGCGGGCCAAGGTCGTGGTGGAGGGCGCCAACGGGCCCACCTCCCCCGAGGCCGATCCCATCCTCCTGGACAACGGCGTCCTGGTGGTGCCCGACATCCTCGCCAACGTCGGCGGCGTGACGGTGAGCTACTTCGAGTGGGTGCAGAACCGCATCGGCTTCTACTGGCGCGAGCGGGAAGTGAACGAACGCCTGGTGGAGTACATGACCCACGCCTTCCAGGCCGTCTTCGCCACCACGGACAAGTTCAAGACCAACCCCCGCATCGGCGCCTACATCCTGGCCCTGGACCGGGTGAGCCAGGCCATGCACGCCCGGGGCTTCTACGCCTGATCCGGAGCTTCCGGAGGGCAAGGGCTGGACAGAATAATAAATGACTCATACTGAGTCATGCATCCGGCTCTCCCCTCCCCCGCCGACACCCCCGCCCCAACCGATTCCCCAAGCG
>DBME01000295.1:0-10253 GCA_002298155.1 Holophagaceae bacterium UBA706
CGACGCCCTGGCCCGCCTCGCGAACCTGGGCGCCCCCTGATTTCTTGTCACGGTCCTAACCTCGGGCGCACCCTAAGCCGTAGAAACTGATTCCAGATCTCAACAACCTGCATCCCGCAGCTTGCCGATCCGGAGATCACCAGGCGGCTCGTGCCGCGCGGAGGAACCATGATCAACCGTCTCATCGGGGCCGCGACCCTCTTCAGTGCCAGCACCATCCTCCTCAGTGGCGCCCCCGTCCTTGGCGCCACCCCCGTCCCCGGCGCCGGCTCCAGCCCCGCCCTGTCCCTTTCCGGCGGTTGCGGCGCCCAGGAGCCCAAGAAGGACGAGCCCGCCAAGGATCCCAAGGCCAAGGAGACCAAGAAGGCCAAGGGCAAGAAGGATGGCGGCTGCGGCAAGGACGGTACCTGCGGCAAGGACAAGAAGGACAAGAAGGACAAGGACGGCTCCTGCGGCGCGGACAAGAAGTAGCCCCGCATGGAGGGCACCCCCTTCACCGGCGTGGGCCTCGGCCTGCGCAGGCCCCATCTCGAGGCCGTGGCCCGGGATGGGGCCCGGGGGGTCCCCTTCTGGGAAATCTGCCCGGAGAACGTCCTGGGCGAGGGGGGCCGCCATGCCCGGTGCACCCGCGCGATCCTCGAGCGGGACGCAGCCCTCACCCATGGCCTGGCCATCTCCGTGGGCGGCTTCGACCCCTGGGACGCCGCCTACCTGCGTGACCTGGGCGCCTTCCTCACCCGCACCGGGACCCCCTGGCATTCCGAGCACCTCTGCTTCACCAGCGTGGACGGCACCTGTCTCCACGACCTCCTGCCCCTCCCGTTCACCAAGGATGCGGCCCGCCATACGATCGGACGGGTCAAGGAGCTGCAGGCTCGCCTGCCCGTGCCCCTGGTTCTGGAGAACATCACCTACTACGCCCCCCTGGGCGCCGGGGAATGGGACGAGGCCCAGTTCCTCACCGAGGTGCTGGAGGGGGCCGACGCCGGTTGGCTCCTGGACATCAACAACGTCTACGTGAACGGCTTGAATTTCGGCTTCGACCCCCGGGAATGGCTCGCCCGCATGCCCCTCCACCGGGTGGTGCAGATGCACGTGGCCGGCCACGGCCGTTTCGGGGACCTGGTCATCGACACCCACGGGTCGCCGGTGATCCCCGAGGTGGCCGAGCTCATGGCCTGGACCCTGCGCCGCCTGGGCCGGCGGGTGCCGGTGCTCCTGGAGCGGGACAACAACCTGCCGGAACTGGAGGAGCTCCTGACGGAGCGGGCAAGCCTTCAGGCGGTCTACGACGCCGCCTTCACGGAGGAGCCCGCCTTCCATGCCTGAGGCCCCCACCCTCCACCGCCAGCGGGCCCTGGCCTCCCTGATCCTGGACCCCGAGCCGGCCCCCGCGGACCTGGGCGAAGGGCTGCGCGTCTACCGGGACCTGGTGCGGGCGGGCCTGGAGGACGCCGTGGAATCCGCGCTGCCCATCACCCGGGTGCTCCTGGGGGAGGCGGACGCCTGGGACGAGGCCCTGGACGCGTTCCTGGCGGCGCGGTGCGTGGCCAGCCGGCACCACCGGGACATCGCCCCCGCCTTCCTGGGATGGCTGGCGGCCACCGGCTGGGGCCTGGACCGCTGGCCCTTCCTGCTGGAGCTGGCGCACTGGGAGCTGCTGGAACTTCTCGTCTGCCGCTGGGACGACCGGCCACCCCCGTCCGGCCTGGACCCGGTGCCGGGCCCCGGTTCCCGCATCGTCCTGGACCCCGCCGCCCAGCTGGTGTCCTACACCCACGCCGTCCAGCGCGCCACCGAGGAGGATCCCATCCCTTCCGCCGGGGCGACCCATCTCCTCGCCTTCCGCGACAAGGAAGGCGATTTCCAGGTCCTCGAGCTCACCCCCGCCACCGCCTACCTGCTCACCGGGGCCCAGACCCGCCCCCTGGGCGACGTGCTGGAAGCCCTGGGCCTTCAGGAACCCGGGAGCGTCCGGCACCTCCTGGAGGACCTGCGCGGCCAGGGGGCCCTCGCCGGGTTCCTGGGCGGGGCGGATCGCGAATGACGCCAGCTCCAGCCACGGAGGCGGAACTCATCGGCATGGCATCGCAGGGCGACGCGGACGCCTTCGGCGATCTGGTGCGCCCGCACATGGGCCTCTTCCACAACGGCATCAACCGCATCCTCGGCAACGACGCCGACACCCAGGATGCCCTCCAGGACGCCCTCATGGGCATCTACCGGGACCTCCCCGGCTTCGAGGGCCGCAGCAAGTTCTCCTCCTGGGCCTACAAGGTCTGCATCAACTCCGCCCTCATGCACCGCCGCTCCCGGGCCCGGAACCCCGAACCCGTCGGGTATCCGGAGCTGGGTCCCTACGACCTGCGCGGGCACCACCAGGAACTGCCCGGGCCCGAGTGGCAGGTGGAGGCCGAGGCCCACGGCCTCATGGAGAAGCGGGAGATGAAGGAATGCATCCTGGCGGCCCTGGACGAGCTGCCCGAAGGCCACCGGGAGGTGTACGTGCTCAAGGATCTGGAGGACTGGGACACCGGCGACATCGCCAGCCACCTGGGCCTCGCCCGCGCCACCGTGCGCCAACGTCTCCACCGGGCCCGGGTCCATCTCCAGTCCCGGCTCCGCACCTTCGTCATGGCAGGCCACCGATGAGCCTCCTACCCTCCTGCAAGGACGTCCAGTCCCTGGCCACCGAATACCAGGAAGGCCACCTGTCCTTCTCTGACCGGTTCGGCATCCGCGTGCACCTGCTCCTGTGCTGGGCCTGCCGGGCCTTCATCCGGGGCCTGGAAGCCCTGCCGGGAATCACGAAGCGCGCCCTCGCCCCTCCAGGCGGCGCGCCCCCGGAGGCCCAGAAGGCCCTGGCGGCCACCCTCAAGCGGCTCAAGTCCTAGTTCACTCGTACCTCAGCGCATCGATCACATCCAGCC
Organism: Holophagaceae bacterium UBA706; assembly: GCA_002298155.1. Lineage (GTDB taxonomy): Bacteria > Acidobacteriota > Holophagae > Holophagales > Holophagaceae > Mesoterricola. Next base: position 2,931 of record DBME01000295.1, read on the forward strand.
GCGATGCCTTCAACGCCGGCAGGAACCCCGCCACCACCCCCACCATCCCGCTGAAGCCCAGCCCCAGCGCCACGGCCCAGGGTTCCATGGAGGACGGCGTCGACGTGGCCGCGCGCAGGCCCCACAGGGTGCCCCCGGCCAGGGCGATGCCGATGCCCCCGCCCAGGAAGGCCAGCACCACCGACTCCGTGAGGAACTGCAGGAGGATGGTGCGGCGCAGGGCGCCCAGGGCGCGGCGCACGCCGATCTCGCGGGTGCGCTCGGTGACGGTGACCAGCATGATGTTGGAGATGCCGATGCCGCCCACCACCAGCGAGATGGCCGCGGCCATGGCCAGGAAGAGCGTCAACACGTCGGCCTGCTGGCTCATCATCTTCACCAGGTCGTCCTGCTTGCGGATGGTGAAGGGCGATTCCTCGGCGTCCATGAGGTGCAGGCGCTGGCGCAGCAGCGCGGCGATCTCCGCCTCCGCCAGCTGGGCCCGGCCTTCCTGGGCGCTCACCAGGAGGTTCTGGATGTGGTCCCGGCCCATGAGCTTGCGCATCACCGTGGTGTAGGGGGCGATGACCACGTCGTCCTGGTCGCCCATCATGCCGGCGCCCTTGGATTCCAGGACGCCGATGATCTCGAAGGGCAGCTTGCCCAGGCGGATGGTCTGGCCGACAGGGTCCTCGCCGCCGGGAAAGAGGTTCTTCACGACGGTCGTGCCCACCAGGCACACCTTGGCCTGGCCCCTTACCTCTGCTCGGGTGAAGACGCGGCCGTCCCGGATGGACCAGCCCTGGATGCGGGGGAAGCTCTCCCCGGCGCCCTGGACGCTGGTGAGGACGTTGGCGTTCTGGAAGATCGCCGCCGCCGAGGTGCGCACCTGGGGCGTCGCCGCCACCACGCTGGAGCCCGCCAGCTCCTGCTCGATGAGCGTAGCGTCCTCCTCCCGGAGCACCTCGATACCGCCGGCGGCCATGGGGCCCATGCGGGAATTGGAGGAGCTGCCGCCGTTGAAGATGATGAGGGTGTTGGAGCCCATCTTCTGGATGATGGCCAGGGTCGCCTTCTTGGAGCCGGTGCCGATGCCGATCATGACGATCACCGAGCCCACGCCGATGATGATCCCCAGCATGGTCAGGATCGCGCGGGAGAGGTTCCGGGTGAGGGAAACCAGGGCCAGACGGAAGAGTTCGGAGATGCCCATGGCCGCCATCCTACCGGGGCGGAGGCCCGCCGGGCCCCCCGAGGACCGGCTTGGCGGATGTGGCTGCGGCGGCGGGGGTCTGGTCCGAACCCACGAGGAGGCTCATGCCCTCCCGCAGCCCCTCGCCGGAGACCTCGGAGAACTGCGGGCCGGCGGCGCCCACCTGCACCGGGATGGCTCGGGGCGCCCCGTTCTCCAGGACCCACACCTTGTCGCCCTTGGGGGCGCCCGGGGTGCCGGGGTTGAAGCGCAGCGCCATGTTGGGCACCCGCAGGACCCCCTTGCGCTCGGCGGTGACGATGCCCACGTTGGCGGTCATGCCCGGAAACAGGGCCATCTCGCCCCGGTAGACGGGACTGCCCTGGGGAATGTAGCGCGCGGTGCCGGCGACCTTGGCGGGGGCGGCCTTGGCGGCGGGGCGGGGGACGTTGTCCACCTCCATCACCACGCAGTAGGTCACCACGTTGCTGGCCACGGTGGGATTGAGCTGCACCTCGCTCACGACGCCCTTGAAGGACATGCCCGGGTAGCTGTCCACCGTGAACTCGGCCATCTGGCCCACCTGGATCTGGCCGATGTCGGCCTCGTCGATGGCGGCCTGCACCTTCATGCGGGAGAGGTCCTTGGCGATGGAGAAGAGGCTCGGCGTGCTGAAGCTGGCCGCCACCGTCTGCCCCACGTCCACGACGCGGGAGACCACCACGCCGTCCACCGGCGCCGTGATGGTGCAGTAGGCAAGGTTGATGCGGGCCCGGGCCAGGGCGGCCTTGGCGGCCTCCAGGTCGCCCAGGGCCGATTCGTAGGCCGTGGCCTTGGTTTCCAGGTCCGCCTGGGCCAGGAGCTGCTGGGACGCGAGGCGCCGGTTGCGCTCCAGGTCGTCCTTGGCGTGGGCGCAGGCCGCCTGTGCCTTGCGCAGCGTGGCCTGGGCATCGGCGACCTGGGTCTCGTTCACGGTCGAGTCGATGCGGGCGATGACCTGGCCCTTGCGGACGATGCTGTTGAAATCGGCCCGCAGCTCGGTCACCACGCCCGACACCTGGGTGCCCACCGAAACCTGGGTGAGGGCGTTCACGGTGCCGGTGGCCTTGACCTTCCGGCTCACGTCGCCCCGGTCCACGGTGGCGAAGCGCCACTGCGCCGCGGGCTTGGGCTTGAACGTGACCCAGGCGGCACAGCCGACCAGGGCCAGGGCGAGGGGCATTCCCACGAGCAGGTATCGTTTCATGGCATCTTCCAAGGAACGGAGGGGAGGATGGACCTCCATCCACAAGGGTAGACGCCGCCCCCGGCGGGCCGCTTAGGCGGCTCGCCGGAAGGTCGGGAGTTGACGCCGAACCGCTGAAATCCGCCGCCGAACGTCGGCGCCGGGGAGCTCTAATAGGCGCTGGAATGCACCCCAGCCACCGCCCGCCCCGAGGGGTCGGCCCGGTCCTTGAACGAGGGATCCCAGGCCAGGGCCGCCGGCGTGCTGCAGGCGACGCTGGCCTCGAAGGGCACGCAGTTCACCGCCGTGGCCATGGGGAAGTGGCTCTCGAAGAGCTGGCGGTACAGGTAGGCCTCCTTGGTGAGGGGCGTCTTCACGGGGAAGCGCTCCCCGGCCCCGCGCATCATGCCGTCGGTGATCTCCGTCTCGGCGTGGGCCTTGAGGGTATTGATCCAGCCGTAGCCCACCCCGTCGGAGAACTGCTCCTTCTGGCGCCACAGGACCTCGTCCGGGAGCCAGCCCTGGAAGGCCTCGCGCAGCAGGTGCTTCTCGATGGGCCGCGGGGCGTTGCGGGGGATCTTGAGGGCGGGGTCGATGGACATGGCCAGGTCCAGGAACTCCCGGTCCAGGAAGGGGACCCGCGCCTCCACGCTCCAGGCGGCGGCTGACTTGTTGGCCCGCAGGCAGTCGTACAGGTGCAGCTTGGAGAGCTTGCGCACGGTCTCCTCGTGCAGGGCCGCCCCCGAGGGGGCCTTGTGGAAGTAGAGGTAGCCCCCGAAGATCTCGTCCGCCCCTTCACCGGAAAGGACCATCTTGATGCCCATCGCCCGGATCTTGCGCATCATGAGGAACATGGGCGTGGAGGCCCGGATCGTGGTGATGTCGAAGGTCTCCAGGTGGTAGATCACGTCCGACAGCGCGTCCAGGCCCTCCTGCACCGTGAAGTGGATCTCGTGGTGGATGGCCCCGATGTGTCCGGCCACGAGCCGCGCGGGCGCAAGGTCCGGGGCGTCCTTGAGCCCCACCGCGAAGGAGTGGATGCGCGGCCACCAGGACGGGCCCTTGTCCTCCTCCTCCACGCGGTTCTCCCGGTAGCGCGCCGCGATGGCGGCGATGATGGAGCTGTCCACGCCGCCCGAGATGAGCAGGCCGTAGGGAACGTCGCACATGAGCTGGCGGTGCACCGCGTCCTGCAGGGCCTTGCGCAGGGCCTCGGGATCCCGGGGCTGGTCAGGCACGAAGCCCGGCTGCGCCCAGGCGGGCTCGTAGTACACCTGGAAGCCCTTCTCCCTCTCGCTGCCCCGCATGAAGCAGCCTGCGGGGAACTCCTGGATGCGCTCGCAGTGGCCGGCCAGGGCCTTCAGCTCCGAGGCCGCGTAGAGGTTCTCGTTTCGGTCCCACCCCAGGTAGAGCGGCACCACCCCGATGGGATCGCGGGCGATGAGCCAGTCCCCGTTCCGGGGATCGTAGAGCACGAACGCGAAGATCCCGTTCATGCGGTTCAGGAAGCGTTTCGGCGGCTCCTCCTGGTACAGGTAGAGGATGACCTCGCAGTCCGAGGCCGTCTGGAACTCATGGCGCTCCCGCAGCCCCGCGCGCAGCTCCCGGTGGTTGTAGATCTCCCCGTTGACGGTCAGGAGGCACCCCGTGAGCGCGTCCTCCAGGGGCTGGGCCCCGTGTTCCACGTCCACGATGGACAGCCGCTCGTGGGCGAGGATGGCGTGCTCGTCGCTGCGGATGCCGCTCCAGTCGGGCCCCCGGTGGCGTAGCTTGCGGGCCATGGCCAGGGCCTGCCGGCGCAGCTCGCCATGATTGGAACGCCGGGGGTCGATGTCGAGGATGGCGAGGATGCCGCACATGGGATTTCCTTTCGCGTGGAATAAAAAAAGCCCCACGCGACGGCGTGGGGCGAAGGGAAAGCGATCCGGTCAGATCACCAACTCCACCCCGGGGGAGGATTATTAGTGGCGACGTTGACGGACGCGATGGTCATGGAGGAAGTATCGGCCGGCGGGGCACCCGGGTCAAGGGACCCGGCCCGCGCACCAATCCTTGCGATATTTCCGGATCCTGGTAGGCTTCGGAACCATGAAGTCCTTCCCCGAGATTTCCACGACGACCACCACTACCACCCGCGACCGCCGGGCGGGGCCGTCCTAGACGAACGCCGGATCATCCAGACCAAGGCCCCGCTGATCCGCGGGGCCTTTTTCGTTGCAAGGAAGACCATGAGAACCGCAGCCGAGCGCACCCCCTCCCCCCACGCGGGCATCCGCGTCATGAAGTTCGGCGGCACCTCCGTGGCCGGCGCCACCGGCCTCCGGAACGTTGCCACCCTCACCGCCGCCGCCCTGCGCGACAGCCGCGTCCTCCTGGTGGCCTCCGCCATGTCCGGCATGACCGACCTCCTGGGCTCGGCCTCCCGGGGCGGGGCGGATGCCCGGAAGGTGCGGGAAGGCTACGGCGAACTCCACCGCGGCGTCCTCGCGGAACTGGCCGGGGACCTGGGCCCGGGCCCTTCGGCCCGCCTGGAACGGCGGCTCGCGGCGCTGGAGACCGAACTGGCCAGGCTCCTGGCCGGCATGTCCCTGCTGGGCGACTGTTCCCCCAAGGTCCACGCGCGGCTGTGCAGCCTCGGGGAGCGCGCCGCCTGCACCCTCCTGGCGGGCCTCCTGGAGGCCCGGGGGATGCCCTGCCTGGAACTGGACCCCGTGGCCGTGATGGCCTGCGAGGGCGATCCCCTGGAAGCCAGTCCCCTGCCCGCGAGGATCCGGGAAGCCCTGGGCGGCTTCCGCGACGGCGGGGCGCCCCTGGCCCTCCTGCCCGGTTTCATCNNGTGCTGCTGGGCCGCGGGGGCTCCGACCTGTCGGCGTCCCTGGCCGCCGAGGCGGTGGACGCCGAGCTCCTGGACATCTGGACGGATGTGGACGGCGTCTTCACCGCGGACCCCCGCCTCGTGCCGGAGGCCCGGCGCATCGGGACGCTCAGCTACGAGGAGGCCATGGAGCTGGCCCACTTCGGCGCCAAGGTGCTCCATCCCCGCACCCTCGCGCCGGTGCGCGGCAAGGCCATCCCGGTGCGCGTGCTGAACAGCTTCCGGCCCGGCGAACCCGGCACCCGGGTCTGCGCCCGCCCCGACGGCGCCAAGGGCCCGCGGGGCCTGTCCATCCTTCGGGGCGTGGCCCTGGTGGACCTGGCGGGCCCAGGCCTGCGCGGCGTTCCCGGCGTCGCGGCGCGCGCCTTCGGAGCCCTGGCGGCCCGGGCCATCAGCGTCATCCTCATCACCCAGGCCTCCAGCGAATGCGCCATCACCCTCTGCGTGCGCACCGGGGACCTGCGCGAGGCCCACGCCGCCCTGTGCGCGGCCTTCGAGGCCGAGTGCCTCGCCGGCCTCATGGATCCCCCGGCCCTGCGCGAGGGTCTGGCCATCCTCAGCCTGGTGGGGGACGGCATGCTCCACCTCACGGGGCTCGCGGGCGGGTTCTTCGGGGCCATCGGCGAAGCGGGCTGCAACGTCGTGGCCATCGCCCAGGGCTCCAGCGAACGCTCCATCTCCGCGGTGCTGTGCGAAAGCGAGGCCCCCCTGGCCCTGGCCGCCGCCCACCGGCGGTTCTTCGGGACACCGGAACCACTGGAAGTGTTCCTCCTGGGCGCGGGCCAGGTGGGGCGCCAGTTCCTGCTGCAGCTGGACAAACTGCGGGAACGCCATCCCGACCGCGCAGCGGCGCTCCGTCTGCGGGCCGTGGCCACCTCCCGGTTCCAGCTCCTGGCCCCCGGCGGACTCGACCCCGTCGCGGCCCTGGCCGCCCTGGGCACCGGGGGCGGCCCCCCCGACCTCCCCGCCCTGGTGGCCTTCGCCCGTGACCTGGGCGCCCGCCACCCGGTGATCGTCGACTGCACCAGCTCCCAGGACCTGGCTGACGCCTACCCCGCCTTCGCCGCCGCGGGCTTCCACCTGGTGAGCGCCAGCAAGAAGGCCAACAGCGGCCCCATGCCGGCGTACCTGGCCCTGCGGGCCGCCCTGGCCGCCGGGAACCGCCGCTTCCGCTATGAGACCAACGTGGGCGCGGGCCTGCCCATCATCGGCCCCCTGCGGGCCCTGCAGCATGGGGGGGACCGCATCCTGCGCCTGGAAGGCGTGCTCAGCGGGACCCTCTCCTTCCTCTTCGGGCGTCTGGAGGACGATGTGCCCTTGAGCCGGGCCGTGCGCGAGGCCCGGGACGCGGGCTTCACGGAACCCGACCCCCGGGAGGATCTCTCGGGCCTGGACGTGGCCCGCAAGGCCCTCATCCTCCACCGCGAGATGGGTGGCACCCTGGAACTGGAGGCGATCCCCGTGGAAGGGGCCCTGCCCCCGGAGGTGGACGCCCGCGGCACCGTGGAGGCCTTCCTGGAACGCCTGGCGGCCTTCGACGCGCCCGTGGCGGCCCGCATGAGGGCCCTCAAGGCGGAGGGCCGGACCCTGCGCTACCTGGCCACCATCACCCCCGAGGGCTGCCGCGTGGGCCCGGTGCCGGTGCCGCTGGCGCATCCCCTGGCCGCCGTGCGGGACGGGGAGAACGCCCTTTGCTTCCACACCGAGGCCTACGATCCCCATCCCATGGTGGTGCGCGGCTATGGCGCGGGCGCGGCGGTGACGGCCGCCGGCGTCCTGGCCGACGTGCTCCGCATCGCCGCGGAGGTGCGGCCATGAAGCGCGTCCTGGCATTCGCGCCGGCCAGCATCGGCAACCTCGCGGCGGGCTTCGACGTCCTGGGCGCCGCCATCCTCCCCGAGGACGGTCCGCCCCTGGGCGACCGGGTCGAAGTGCGGGAGGCCGCGGCCCCGTCCTTCCTCTGCGAAGGTCCTTACGCCCACCGTCTCCCGCCCCGCCCCGAGGACAACCTGGCCCTCAAGGCCATGGCCGCTTTCCAGCGCCGCCTGGGCC
>DBME01000295.1:10327-10470 GCA_002298155.1 Holophagaceae bacterium UBA706
CCATCCCTTCGGCAAGGCGGGCCTCCTCGCCGCCGCGGGGGAGGCCGAGGGCGACGGCTGCGGAGCAGCCCACCTGGACAACGTCGCGCCCTCCCTCCTGGGCGGGCTCCAGCTGATCGACGCCGCGGGGGGCACCCACGCCC
>DBME01000102.1 GCA_002298155.1 Holophagaceae bacterium UBA706
CCGAGGTTGCCGAGGAGCCGAGGTTCGCCGAGGTGAGAACGGGGTGGTGCCGAAACGAACAGGAGAGCCACCGGATCCGAACCCGCCATTACGTGCTGGCTACCGGCCCCTATACCGCATATAGTGATGCATCCCGGAGGCTCCATGCGCGGTCCCCTGTCCCTTCTCCTCGCCGTGGGCTGCGGCGCCAATCTCCTCATGGGCGGCGCCCCGGAAGATGCCATGGCCAAGGTGCGCGCCAACGCGGCGCTCCTGACCACCCGGGCCCTGGCCTCGGACGCGGCCTACCGGAACCTGGGCTCCCTGTGCGACGACGTGGGCCACCGCCTGAGCGGGTCGGCCAGCTACGGCCGCGCCGTGGAATGGGCCCTCAAGGCCATGCGGGACGCGGGCCTCAGCAACGTCCACGCCGAGAAGGTCATGGTGCCCCACTGGGAGCGGAACACCGAATCCGCCCGGATGATTTCGCCCACGCCTCAGGAACTCTCCATCCTCGGGCTGGGCATGAGCGTCCCCACCCCCAAGGGCGGCATCACCGCCGAGGTGGTGGTGGTCTCCAGCCTCGAGGAGCTGGCCACCCTCAAGGACGACCAGGTCAAGGGCCGCATCGTCCTCTTCGAATCGCCCTTCAAAGGCTACGGCCCCGGGGCCCGCATGCGCTTCTCCGGAGCCTCCGCCGCAGCCCGCAAGGGCGCCGTGGGCATGCTGCTGCGCTCCGTGGCCTCCCTGAGTTTCGACACCCCCCACACGGGCACCCTCCACTACGACGCCGACGCCCCGGCCATCCCCGCGGCGGCCGTGTCCGTGGAGAACGCCATGATGATGCGCAGGCAGTGGGACCGGGGCCAGAAGGTCATCGTGCACCTGGAGATGAACTGCCGGACGCTGCCGGATGCCGAGGCCGCCAATGTCGTGGGCGAGCTTCCCGGGGCCTCCAAGCCCGGGGAGGTGGTCCTGGTGGGCGGCCATCTGGATTCCTGGGACGTGGGGCAGGGGGCCCAGGACGACGGCGTGGGCTGCATCCTCTCCCTCCAGGCCGCCCATCTCATCCATGAGCAGGGCCTGAAGCCGGCCCGCACGGTGCGGGTGGTGTTCTTCGCCAACGAGGAGAACGGGAACCGGGGCGGCGAAGGCTACGCCCGGGACCACAAGGCCGAGCTGCCCAACCATGTGGCCGCCATCGAGTCCGACTCCGGCAACGGCCTGGCCAAGGGCTTCGGCCTGGAGCTGCACCCCCGGGAGGGCGGCGCCGCCCCGGACGCCGCCAAGGCCCTGGCCGTGCTGAACCTCCTGGCCCCCATGCTGGAGCCCCTGGAGGCCTCGCGCCTGACCCTGGGCCACGGCGGCGTGGACATCGAGCCGTCCGTCATGGTGGGCGTGCCCGGCCTGGGCATGAACCACGACACCTCCAAGTACTGGGAGGTCCACCACTCCAAGGCGGACACCTTTGACAAGATCAATAAAGAGGACCTGGCCAGGAACGCGGCCATCCTGGCCGTGACGGTATATGGCCTGGCGGACATGCCTAGCCGCTTGCTCGAGCCCTAAAGGGCCCTGTGACCCCCATCAATTTCCTTTTTTTTCGGCTGTCCCTATCCGGGACTTATGTCGATGGTGAAAATATGTATTTCAAGGGGATTTGTCCCATCAACCCCTTCCTGCTTGAGGCCTGGACGGCAGAACCGGGAAAGTTTCCGGTTCGGTTGATTCAATAATTTAAGATACCCTGATCCCTTAGACGGACTTACACGGCGGCCCATGGATCCAGTTCTCTATTCCTACTACATTCCGCGGCACGACCCCGAAGTCGTCGCCAGGAACGTGGTGCGCGCGCACCTGGCCGACCACCTGCTCATGTGGAAACGGATCTCGGACGCTTGCGAGCTGGTCTATCTGGCCACCTGCCAGCGGGTCATCTTCATGTTCTGGGGCGGGGACGGCACCACGCTGGGCTTCGATCCCGACATCGAAGTGTTCCAGGGCGAGGCCGCCTGGCGGCACCTCATCGAAGTGGCCACGGGCCTCAACAGCGCCAACCTCGGTGACCGCGAGATCGTGGGCCAGATGCGCCAGGCCCTGAACGTCGCCAAGGAAACCCGCACGGCCGGCACCGAGGCCCAGGCGGCCTTCGAGGACATCCTCCGCGAGGCCCAGCGCCTTCGCACCCGCATCGGCCTGGACGACGGCAGCGCCAGCGTGGCCACCGCCGCCCTGCGCCATCTGGAGACCAGCCTCACCCCCGGCGCCCGCGTGGCCATCGTGGGCGTGGGACCCATGAGCCGTTACCTCGCCCAGCGCCTGCCCGAGCGCGGCTTCAAGATCACCATGTCCAACCGGACCCTCGCCAAGGCAGAGGCCTTCGGCCTGCCCCTGGTGCCCCTGGCCCAGCTGCAGATGGATCCCGAGGGCTTCGACGCCGTGGTCACCGCCACCGCCAGCTCCGCGCCCATCTTCACCAAGGGCAACTGGGAACGTCTTGACCGGCCGCCGGTCAGGCTCGTGGACCTCGCCCTCCCCTACGACTCCGAGCCCGAAATGGCGGAGATCCCCTGGGTGACCCGCATCGACCTCTCCACCTTCCTGGCCGAGACCGAGGGTGGACGCATGCAGCGCCGCGAGGCGGCCGTGCACGCGGAACCTTTCATCGTCGGCGCCGTGGAACGCCTCCGCCGCCGCGCGGGCGCCCGCATCCAGAAAAATTCCAACCGCACCGCCCAGGAGCGTCTCACGGACGCCTGGGAGGCCCTCGAAGCGGACGCCACGGCCCCGGGCAGCGCCCTGGCCGGTCTCAGTCCGGACCAGCTGGAAGCGCTGGAAGCCCTCCTCAAGCGGGGCCGCACCCTGGCCTTCCGGGCCCTCAACCTCCACCGTGAGCCAGCCCTGGAACAAAGATGAAGATCGTACTAGGCACCCGCGGATCCCTTCTCGCGGTGCAGCAATCCGAAGCCCTGGTGGCCCACCTGAAGTCCGCCGGCCATGAGGTGGAGTGGAAGCGTTTCACCACGCATGGCGACCAGTGGCTCGCCGGGCCCCTGGGAAAGGAGACCGGCACCGGCTTCTTCACCAAGGAGCTGGAGGACGCCCTCCTTTCCAAGGACGTGGACCTGCTCATCCATTCCTTCAAGGACGTGTCCCTGGACCGTCCCGCGGGAATCATCACCGCCTGCGTGCCCGAGCGCGAGGATTCCGCCGACTGGCTGATCCTGCGCCCCGACGCCCCTGAGAAGCCCGTCATCGGCACCAGCTCCGAACGGCGCCTGAAGTTCCTGGCTGAGGCCCTGCCCGCGGCCACCTTCACCTGGATCCGGGGCAACGTCCCCACGCGGCTCCAGCGGGTGCGCGAAGGCGAACTGCGCGGCGAGCCCCTCCACGCCACGGTGCTGGCCGCCGCCGGCCTGCGGCGCCTGGGCCTGGACCTCTCCGGCCTGACGGTGCGGCCCTTCGAGCCCCACGAACTGCTTCCCGCCCCCGCCCAGGGCGCCCTCCTGGCCGAGTGCCGGGAAGGGGACACGGGCATCCTGGAGGCCCTGAAGGGCTTCCACCATGAGCTCACCCACACCTGCGTGACCCTGGAACGGGACGTGCTGCGGGGCATCGGGGGCGGCTGCCAGCAGCCCCTGGGCGCCCTGGCCATCCAGGTGCCCGAGGGGTTCCATCTGCGCGCCGCCTACGCCGGCCCCGACGGCATCCGCCGCGGAGAGGCCCGGGGCGCCGACAAGGTGGCCCTGGTGGCCGAGGTGCTCCGGGGGCTTGGACTGTGAGACGCGTGGGCCTGGCCCGCGCCCAGGACGACGCGATGAGCCGGGCCGTCCAGGCCGCAGGCTGGGAACCCGTGCCCTTCCACGCCACGGTGATGGAAGCCACCCAGGCCCCGCCGCCCGTGGACCGCGCCGAAGCCGTGGTCGTCCTCAGCCCCGCCGCGGCCCGCATGGCCCTCATTCCCGAGGGGATGCTCTGCCTGGCCCAGGGCGCCGCCACCGCCCGCGCGCTGGGGGACCGCCCCCTGCTCACCAGCGCCGTCCCGCAGGCCGAAGGGCTCTTCCAGCTCCTCAAGGACCGCTTCCCCGGAGGCGGCAATTTCCTCCTGGCCCGGGCCGAGCGCAGCCGTGAACATCTCGAGGAGGCCGCCAAGGGCACCCCCTGGGTCCTGCACCCCTGGGTCACCCACCGGGAGCGGGTCCTGGACCCCCTGCCGGAGCTGCCGCCCCTGGACGCCCTGCTGGCCCTGAGCCCCCTCCAGGCCGAAGTGCTGGGGCCGCTTTCCGGTTCCCTGCTCCGGTTCGCCTGGGGCGAACGAACCCACCGGGCCTTCGCCCAAGTCGGCTATCCTTCCCAAGGCTGGTGCGAACCCGAACTTCCCGCGCTGCAACGACTGCTTCTATCCCGAGGGTGACATGCTGATCCGATCCCGCCGAATGCGAACCACCGCCGCGATGCGCGACCTCGTCGCCGAGACCACGCTCCAGGCCCGCAACCTCATCCAGGGGCACTTCGTGCAGCCCGGGACCGGGTCCACGGAAATCAGCAGCCTGCCCGGCATCTCCCGCAACAGCGTCGAGGCCACGGTGCGCCAGGTGGAATCCGACCTCAAGCTGGGCCTGCGCACCCACCTGCTGTTCGGCGTGCCCGACCCCTCCGACAAGTCCCCCGACGCCCACGCCGCCCATGACCACGCCGGCATCGTCCCCGCCGCCGTGCGCGCCCTCAAGAAGGAGTTCGGCGCGGACGTCATCGTCATGACCGACGTCTGCCTCTGCGCCTACACCGACACCGGCCACTGCGGCGTCAACGAAGGCCCCGTGATCGTCAACGACCGCAGCGTGGATATCCTGGCCAAGATGGCCGTGGTGCACGCCGAGGCCGGCGCCGACATGGTCGCCCCNNTGCGAGTACACCGACCACGGCCACTGCGGCGTGCTGCGGCCGCCGGGCGCCGGCGGCCCCGGCCAGGACCTGACGGTCGACAACGACCTGACCCTGCCGCTGCTGGCCCGCGAGGCGGTGGCCCACGCGAAGGCCGGCGCCGACGTGGTCGCCCCCTCGGACATGATGGACGGCCGCATCCGCGCCATGCGCGAGGCCATGGACAAGCAGGGCTTCGAGAACACCGGCATCCTCAGCTACGCCATCAAGCACGCCGGCGCCTACTACGGCCCCTTCCGCGAAGCCGCCGACTCGTCGCCCAAGTTCGGCGACCGCCGCAGCTACCAGATGGACCCGCGCAATGCCCGCGAAGGCCTGCGCGACGCCCTCCTGGACCTGGAGGAGGGCGCGGACGCCCTCATGGTCAAGCCGGCCATGCCCAACCTCGATCTCATCTGGCGCCTCCGGGAGAAGACCCTCTGCCCGATCGCCGCCTACCACGTCTCGTCGGAGTTCAGCTCCGTCAAGGCCGGCGCCCGCATGGGCTGGCTGGACGAGGCCAATCTCTTCCGGGAGCATCTGCTGGCCATTCGCCGGGCGGGTGCGGACTGGATCGTCACGTACGTGGCCCGCGAGGCCCTCGAGAAAAAGTGGATCTGAAAATGGACAACGAAACCCTCTTCCAGGAAGCACTCACTCATTTCCCCGGCGGCGTCAGCAGCCCCGTGCGCGCGTTCCGCGCCGTGGGCGGCACGCCCAAGTTCTTCCGCAAGGCCTGGGGCAGCCGCTTCGAGGACGAGGAGGGCCGGCGCTACGTCGACCTCTGCATGTCCTGGGGCCCCCTGATCCTCGGCCACGCCCAGCCCGAAGTCATCAACGCGGCCCGCGAGGCCATGGAGGAGGGGCTCACCTTCGGCGCCCCCAGCCGGCGTGAAGTGGCCCTGGCCCGGCGCATCAAGGCCATGGTGCCCTTCGTCGAGAAGATGCGCTTCGTGTCCTCGGGCACCGAGGCGGTCATGTCCGCCCTGCGCGCCGCCCGCGGCTTCACCAAGCGCGACCGCATCCTCAAGTTCGACGGCTGCTACCACGGCCACAGCGACGCCATGCTGGTCAAGGCGGGCTCGGGCCTGGTGACCTTCGGCGAACCCAGCAGCGCCGGCGTGCCCAAGGGCTTCGCCGACCTGACCACCGTGATCAGCCTGGACGACCTGGAGGGCCTCGAGGCCGTCTTCGCCAAGCTCGGCCACGAATTGGCCGCGGCCATCATCGAACCCATCCCCGCCAACAACGGCCTGCTCGTGCAGGACAACGCCTTCCTCACCCGCCTGCGCGAACTGTGCACCAAGCACGGCACCGTGCTGATCTTCGACGAGGTCATCAGCGGCTTCCGGGTCGCCCCGGGCGGCGCGGCCGAGCTCCTGGGCATCACCCCCGACCTGGTCACCTACGGCAAGATCATCGGCGGCGGCATGCCCGTGGGCCTCTACGGCGGCCGCAAGGACATCATGGCCGTCATCAGCCCCGACGGCCCCGTCTACCAGGCCGGCACCCTCAGCGGCAACCCCGTGGCCATGGCCGCGGGCCTGGCCACCCTGGAGCGCCTCACCCCGAACCTCTACCGGGACCTGGACCAGAAGGGAGCCCGCTGGGCCGCCGCCTTCGAGAAGATCCCCGGTCTGCACGTGCCCCGGGTGGGCAGCCTGCTCTGGCCCCTCTTCCAGCCCGGCGTCAAGCGCGCCGACCGCGTGGAGAGCGGCGCCATCGCCCGCTTCAACAAGATGCACGGCCTGCTCCTCACCGAAGGCGTCTACCTGCCCCCCTCGGGCTACGAGGTGGCCTTCCTGTCCGCCGCCCACGGCGAGGACGAGCTGACGCACTGCGAGCGCGCCATCGGCGTGGTCGCCGCCGCCCTCAAGAACGAAGCCTGAACGGATACCCGCCCATGACCGCACCGCTCGTCCGCGCCCTCAGGGGCGAAGTCCTGCCCACGCCCCCCGTCTGGTTCATGCGCCAGGCCGGCCGGTTCCTGCCCGAGTACCGGGCCATCCGGGCCAAGGCGACCTTCGAGGACCTCCTCTACGATTCAGACCTGGCAGCGGAGGTCACCCTCCAGCCCGTGCGGCGCTTCCCCAAGCTGGACGGCGCCATCATCTTCTCGGACATCCTGGTGATCCTGGACGCCCTGGGCTGCGGCGTCGTCATTCCCGAAGGGGGCCCCCGCCTCACCACGACCCTGGACCAGATCGACCCCGACATCCTCCTGGACGAGAAGGTCTTCGATTCCGTGCAGGCCGCCCTACGCAAGGTGCGCGCCGCCCTGCCCCCCGAGAAGGCCCTCCTGGGCTTCGCCGGCGCCCCCTGGACCCTCCTGGCCTACGGCCTGGAAGGCAAGGGTAGCAAGAACTGGGTGCGCGCCAAGGCCTACCTTCACCAGGAGCCCGTGAAGGCCAGGAAGTGGCTGGACCGCCTGGCCGACGCTGCCGCTCGCCTGCTCAACCTTCACATCGCCGCCGGCGCCCAGGGCGTGCAGCTCTTCGACACCTGGGCCGGCGAACTGGACCGCGAGGACTTCACCGAGTTCGCCCTGCCCGCCGCGGAGCGGACCCTGGCCCAGGTGACCGACGCCCCTAGGCTCTACTTCCCCCGGGGCATCCTCCCCGCCAACCTCGCCAGCCTCAGCTGCGAAGGGTTCGCGGTGTCCTGGCAGGTGCCCATGGCCGAGGCCCGGGACCTGTTCCCCGGCAAGGTGCTCCAGGGCAACCTGGACCCCACGTCCCTCCTGGCCGGCGAGGCCGTGGCGGTGCGCAAGGCCCGGGCCATCGTGGAGACCATGAAGGGCAGGGCCCACGTGTTCAACCTCGGCCACGGGCTCCTGCCCGAGACCGATCCCGCGGTGCTCGGCGCCGTCATCGACGCGGTGAAGGGGTAGTTTCCGGATAGTTGACCGGAACAGTCCTCTTAAATCTGCGAAAATGGAATCTGGAGGCATCTCCGATGGCCCTGGCCCTCTCCGACCTGATCAAGCACTACGACCGCCCCGGTCCCCGGTACACGGGCTATCCCATGCCGCCGGTGTGGTCCGAGGGCTTCCCCCAGGAGCAGGTCATCGAGGCCCTGGGCCGCGCCGACCAGGACACCCGTCCCCTGTCCCTCTACGCCCACCTCCCCTTCTGCAAGCGCCGCTGCTCCTACTGCGGCTGCAACGTGGTGGTGAGCCCCCAGTACACGCCCGTGGAAGGCTTCCTGCGGTCCCTGGAGAAGGAGGTGGACCTCTGGGCCTCCAAGCTCCCCAACCGCCGCGGCGCCATCCAGCTCCACTGGGGCGGCGGCACGCCCACCTACCTCGAGGTGCCGGAACTGCGGCGCACCTTCAACCTCATCACCGAGCGCTTCCCGCTGCTGCCCGGCGCCGAGGTGTCCATCGAGGTGGATCCCACCTTCCTGCGCCCCGACCAGCTCCCGGCGCTGCGCGAGATGGGCTTCAACCGCGTCTCCTTCGGCGTGCAGGACCTGGACGAGGGCGTCCAGGAGCTCATCACCCGCGGCCAGACCTGGGACCAGACCCTCGCCACCGTGAAGCAGGCCCGCGAGCTGGGCTTCCCCGGCATCAACCTCGACCTGGTCTACGGCCTGCCCGGCCAGACCATGGACACCTTCCGGCGCACCCTCGAGAGCACGCTGGAACTGAGCCCGGACCGCATGGCCATCTACGGCTTCGCCTACCTGCCCACCGTCCTGGCCCACCAGCGCACCATCCCCAAGGAGACCCTCCCGGCGCCCGAACTGCGCCTGGACCTGCTGCTCCTGGCCGTGGACATCCTGGAGAAACACGGCTACGTCGCCATCGGCATGGACCACTTCGCCCGGCCCGACGACGAGATGGCCAAGGCCGTCAAGGAAGGCCGCCTCATCCGCAACTTCATGGGCTACGCCGTGGCCGCGGGTTCCGACCTCCTGGGCTTCGGTCCCAGCGCCATCTCCAACGTGGCAGGCGTCTACAGCCAGAACGAGAAGATCCTCACGAAGTGGGAGCGCGACGTGGACGGCGGCCGCTTCTCCGTGCACAAGGGCTACCGCCTCAACGACGAGGACCTCATGCGCCGCTGGCTCATCCACGAGCTCATGGGCACCTTCGAGCTGAAGTGGGCCGACCTGGCCCAGCGCTTCGGGGTGGACGGCCCCACGCACTTCGCCGACGCCATCGAGGAGATCCGGGCCGAGGAGCCCTTCGGCACCGTGCAGGTGCGGGACGAGGGCATCTACATCACGCCCCTGGGACGCCGCTTCGTGCGCAACGTGGTGCAGCCCTTCGACGCCTACCTGAAGAAGCTCGCCGCCAGCACCCCCTTCTCGAGGACGGTGTGAGCCCCAGGCCCGACACCGCCGTCGTCCTTCTCAACCTCGGAGGCCCGCTCCGGTCCCGGGACGTGGAGGGGTTCCTGTACCGGCTCTTCAACGACGCCGACATCATCCGCTTCCCGGGGCCCGCCTTCCTGCAGCCCGTCTACGCCACCCTCCTCAGCAAGGGCCGGCGCAAGGAGGTGGAGGGCCGCTACAACGAGATCGGCGGCGGCAGCCCCATCCTGCGGGAGACCGCGCTGCAGGCCGCCGGCCTGCGCCGCGCCCTGCGCGAGGCGGGGCGGCCCGAGCC
>DBME01000107.1 GCA_002298155.1 Holophagaceae bacterium UBA706
CCTCGTCCGCTACGCTTCCTGCGGGCGGTCCTTGCCATCCACCCCGGCCGTAGGCGGGAAACCGTCAGCGCGCATCGGGGGTGAAGATGATGGTCAAGGTCAGCGGGCAGGATGCGGCCAGCGTGGCCGGGATCTGGAAGCGCCACTGCCTGGCGGCCTCCTCGCATTCCTTGCCGTAGCCGTGGCCTCCCTCCAGGGCCTTGGCGGATAGCACTCGCCCTTGGGCATCCACCTGGACTTCCACTTTGACCTTGAGATCCTTCGCCTGCCAGGGCAGCAGGACGCGGACGGTGTGGATGGGGCGGATCTTGTCCATTTCGACCGAAAGCCGCGCGGGCACGGGCGCGGGGGCCGGAGCTTTGCCCAGCGAACTGTCCCGCCCCGTTCCNNACCGGAACCCTGCCACGGGGGTGCCGGGCATGACCTCGCCCGGCCGGGGAAGGTCCTGGGGGTCCAGGGCGGCCACGTCCCGTTGGGGCGCCGGTTCCGGCAGCGCCAGGAGCTTAGGGTCCAGGGTGTTGGTTCCCTCCTCATGCCCGCGGCCGCGCTCCTCCGGCTTTCCGTCCCTGTCGTCCGGGCGTGGAGCCGGCGGCACCGTGGTGCCATCCGCCAGCTGCTCCAGGGCTACGGAAACCCGGCGGGACTCTCCGACGGCCCCCCGGGCGTCTTCGTTGGCCCCGAGGTTCACGCTGCCGAGACCCGCCAGGACCAGGGTGAGCATCACTGCAGCCAGGCAGGCCGGCATCATCCGCCCTGGCCGGGCGACGTCCTGGCCGATGGGATTGATCCGAAGCCCTGGGAAGGCCTCGTCTTCGGGGTCGTGAAAAATGGAAATGCGCTCGGCCATGGGATGTCAGCTTACCGCCAAGCGCCCTTTTCCGGGTCCCCCGGCCCAGGGCTTCGGATTTCCGTTTCTACTTGACCCGGGCCATGACGTATTCAGATATCTCGCGCGTGCATTCCTCGGGCGTATCCATGAATTCCACGCCCGCGCTGATCCAGGCGTCATGCGTTTCCTTTTCGCCCTCGTTCCAGGCCACGCGGCCCTTCAGGGAATACTTCTTCGTCCCCGAGTGGAAAAGGATCATGTTGTCCAGCATCGGCTTGCTCTTGAGATACTTGGCCGAGGCCAGCGGCATCCTCAGACAGCAGCCCTGGGGGCCGATGTTCGATACCTGGATGTTGGAATAGGTCTGCCCCCCCAGCCGGAACTCGGTGTTGTAGTCGCTGATGAGGGCGGTGCGAGCGGTGTTCCGCTTTTCCATGAGAACCTCCTGATTCCACGCCTACGCTAAACCTCGCAAATGGGGCACTTCCCCGGGTCCGACGCGGTGGAACAGGAGGTTAGATGACCGGGTTCAGCGCTTGTGACCCGGTCCTGAAAATCACTGCACGAAATCCAACAGCTCGATGTCGAAGACCAGCATTCCCGCGGGTTTGCCAGCTTCGCCGCGGTAGGCCATCTTCTGGGGCACCCAGAAACGGGCCTTGTCCCCCGGAACCATCCGCTGGATCCCCTCCGTCCAGCCCCGGATGACCTGGTCCAGGCGGAACTGGGCCGTCTGGGCCGTCTTCCAGGTGCTCTCGAAAAGCCGGCCATCGGAGGTCCAGCCGCTGTAGTGCACGAAAACCGTGCTGCGCTCTCCGGGCTTGCGGGTTCCCTTCCCCGCCTTCAGCATCCGCATGGCCAGCCCCGAAGGGAACAGGGTCGCGTCGTCCGCGGGCCCGGCCAGATCCGGCGGAGCCACGAAGGGCGAAGGCTCGAAGGCCAGGAGTTCCATCTCAACGATGAGGCCTCCGGACGGACGATTGGGGGCGCCATTGAAGGCCAAGGCCGCGGGGAGCCAGACCCGCCGGCGTTCCCCCTGGGTCATGAGGCGGAGGGCTTCCCGCATGCCCGGCAGCAGGCGATCCATGGGGCGGGTGAAGGGCTTGTCCGCATGGGCCGTGGTATCCATGACCTTGCCGTCCTCGAGCCAGACGGTGAAGTCGATGGTCACCAGGGCGTCCGCCGCCGGATGGGCCGTGTCCACCCCCGGCTTGAGGGTCACGGAGGACAGACCGCTGGGGAACGGCTCCGCCTGGGCCGGGGGCCCGGCCAGATCCGCCGGGGCGAGGGTCGGCACCGGGAAACGGTCCGCCGCCACGAGCGGGGAGAGCAGCATGGGGATCAGGCACAGGCATGGACGCATGATTCCATCCTCTCTTGAAGGGCTGCACCGGGGAAGGAAGGGTTGACCCAGATCACGTGGGTTGGGGTTGACATCATTCATAATCCATTGAGAATGAGTCTCATGTCGTTAACGCGTTCCTTCCTGTTCCTGGCCGTCGCGGCGAGCCTCCTGGGCGCACCCGCGCAGGAGCGGAGCCTCGACCGGGAAGTCCTGGCCATGGGCACCCGCCTGGCGATCCACCTGAAAGGTCCCTCCCCTGCCCTCCTCCAGGACGCCTCGGAAGGGATCCTGGCGGAGATCGCCCGCATCGAAGCGGCCTGCTCCACCTGGCGCGAGGATTCGGCCTGGAGCCGGGTCAACGCCGCCCACGGAATGGCGATGCCCCTGGCGCCGGAATGGCTCGATCTCCTGGACCAGGCCAAGGCCTGGAACCGGCGCACGGGAGGCGCCTTCGATCCCGTGCTCATGGCGCTTCTGCGCGCCTGGGGCACCCGCACGGGCGGCACGATCCCCGGGCCCGAAGCCCTGCGGGAAGCGCACCGCGCCTCGGGCTGCGGCCTCCTGGCGGTGGATCGTGAAGCGGGCACGGTCCGCCTCGCGGATCCCGATGCGGGTCTCGAGGAGGGCGGGTTCCTGAAGGGCTACGCCCTGGACGCCGCGCGCCGGGTGGCCCTGGCCCGGGGCGTACGCGCGGGGTGTCTTGATTTCGGCGGCCAGATCCTGGCCTGGGGCCGCACCTGGGCCACGGCCGTGGCGGGTGCGGATGACCGCAGCACCCCGCGCCTCCGGCTGGGTCTGCCCTCCTCCCGTTCCCTGGCCTCCAGCGGCTGCTCCGAGCATGGCCGCCATATCGTCGACCCGCGGTCCGGGGAACGTTGTCCCGACTGGGGCACCGTGACCGTGGTGGCCAACTCGGGCCTGGAGGCGGACATCCTCTCCACGGCCCTCTACGTGCTCGGCCCCCGGGATGGCCTGGCCTGGGCTCGCCGCACCGGAACGGCGGCCGCGTTCCTGCCCCATGGAGGCAAGGTCCTGGCGACCCCCGCCTTCCAGGCCCTCCGGCCCGTGGAGGTGAAGCCATGAAGCGCTTCCTGCTGCCCATCCTCTGCGCCCTGCCCCTGGCGGCCGCCCTGCCCTCCCAGGACGAAGCCCTCGCCCTGGCCTTCCCCGGCGCGGCCCTCACCCGCCGCGAGCACACCCTCACCCCCGACCAGGCCACACGGGTGAAGACCCTGTCCGGCCGGGAGCTGTCCGGAACCTGGTTCGTGGCCTTCGAGGCGCGGCGCGGCGGCAAATTGGAAGGAGTCGCCTTCTTCGACACGCACCGGGTGCGCACCCAGCCGGAGACCGCGATGGTGGCCGTGGGACCCGATGGACGGATCCTGCGGGTGGAGGTGGTGGCCTTCAAGGAGCCCCAGGAGTACATGGCCCGGGGCGCCTGGATCCGCCAGATGGACCACCGCGCCCTGGACAACGACCTGGCCGTGGGCCACGCCATCAAACCCCTGGGCGGGGCCACCCTCACCGCCACCGCCCTCACGGACGCCGCCCGCAGGGGCATCGCCCTCTTCCAGGTCCTCTACGGAGGGGCGAAGTGAGCACCCTGGAACGGTGGAGCCTGCATCTCTCGGCCCTGGTCATGGGGCTGTCGGGGCTGCTGTACGGCTGGCTGAAATACTTCCACCAGCGCATGGGTGACTTCGGGCCCGAGCCCTATGCGCTGCAGGGACTCGCGCAGCACCTGCATGTGCTGGCGGGGCCGCTGCTGGTCTTCACCCTGGGGATGCTGGTGCGGGGGCACGTGCTGCCCGCGGTGAGGGCGGGTGGGCGGAAAGGGCGCGCCACCGGGTTGTGCCTGGCGGGGATCCTGGCGCCGATGATCCTGGCGGGGTACGGCATGCAGGTGTGCGTGGATCCGTCCTGGCGGAAGGCGTTCGCGTGGGTGCACGGGCCTTCGGCGCTGCTCTTTCTGCTGTTCTACGGCGTGCATCTCTTCCGGCCGCGAGCCTACACCTGATTCCCGGGCATGGCACCCGTTCGGGGGCCGGGATCGTAAGTCGCTAACGTCGTTTCAACTGGCTCAAATCCAGGCGAGAGAGGATTGCGATCACGTCGCGCGACGTCACGGTGAAATCCTTGGCCAGCAATGCCGTAGCCTGTTCACGGCGCCCAGCATGATGGTGGGTGAGGATCTCCCCGGCCAACCGGTGGAAATCCTTGTGCCTGGATTTCAAGGACGGGAACTCGGGGTGGTGCCCGCAGGATTTTGCTCCTGGTCCGTACACCCACTTTCCGAGCGCGCACTTGTCATCACACCCGACGATCGCCGGGTCCAGTTTCTCCTTGCTTTCCCCCTGGAGAACCTTCTTCAGGCGCCCCGTCCAAGCCTGGTGCGCCGCAACGGCTCCATCCACATCCAGGTTCTCATCATCTGACTGGATGCTGAAGGCGGAAGCCTCCGTGGCCAGCGCGTCGGAAACCTTGGCCATGGCTTCAAGGCTGCGCCCGGTTTCTTGAATGGAAGCCGCTAGTTCAACAGCCCCAGCCGCGTTCTGCTCGCTGGTGGTTCGAATGGCCTCCGTACGTTGCGTGATTTCATTGCTGGCACGGGCCTGCTCACGGGTCGCGGCTTCGATTTCCTCAACCTGCCGGGCCAGCGTAGAGACCTCCTCCAGGATCCGCTCGAGGGAAGAGGACGTCCCCGCTACCTTCTCGACCCCGGTGCTGACGATCTCATGGGTTTCGGCGATCAGGCCTTCGATCTCCCGCGCCGCGGTGGCGCTGCGTTCGGCCAACTTACGCACTTCCTCGGCGACCACGGCGAACCCCTTGCCCAAGTTCCCCGCCTTTGCGGCCTCGATGGCCGCGTTCAGGCTCAGAAGGTTCGTCTGCCTGGCAATTTCCTGGATCACCCGAACAGCCGATACGATCCGCGCCGTGGCCAATTGGATCCCTTCCATCGCCTTGGCCGTTTCCCGGCCGAAACCCGCGCCTTCCTGGGCCTCGGCCCTGGCGGAGGCAGCCTTCGCGAGCGCGGTCTCCACCGTGGCTGCCACCTGACTGATGGAAGCTGAAAGCTCGTGGATGGCCGCAGAAACCTGTTCGGTCGCCTCTCTCTGCACCTCGCTACCACGAGCCACCAGATCGGTGGCTTTATGGGTTTCCTCGGTGCCTGCGACCAGTTGGGCCGAAAGCGTGGCCACTTTGGCCGCCGAGTTCTGGACCAGGCGGAAAGACGTGTCGACATGCGCCTGATAGGCGCCAATCGTCTCGGCAAGATCCTCCATTTCACCAGGTCCCGCGGCCTGTGACCGGGCAGTTCCCCGTCTGAGGGGTTCGGAAAGCGCCGCAAGGGTCCTTCTCCGATTGGCGACAAACAACCGCGCGAGCGCAACCGAAAGGATCCACGCGAGGGTAGCGAGGACCAGGACCAACAGGAGGAATGGGCCTTCCAGGTTGCGCCACCAACCATAGCCAAGGATCAGCGTGGCCAGCAGGCCGGGTGCCTGAACGAGCAGGAACATTTGTCCAAGGGTGAAACCGCCGGCACGTCCCATTTTGGTTTCGGGGCTCATCGGATTTCCTCATCGTTGCCAACCTACGTTGGCATTTATGATTCCTACGGCGAAACGCGCCACGCTATTCGGATAAATATATCAGGAATGCCGAGCCCGAATCGAAAGTGCCCATGTGGGTTTGCAGTTCAACTCAGAAAATGTTGGCGATGGAGGGTGTTAGCTATCTACTTTGCCGTGCGCGCCCCTACCAGTCGTGCGTTTACGCCGAAGGAAGCCCAGATTTTATCTTTCTCAGCGACCCGCAGCGACCCTCTGCCATCTCAGCGATTCATTTTTTTGCCTAGGTGCTTCCGCGCATTTAATTCAAGCGCCGCAGCATCCTTAAACAAAAAATAAAGCGCTGAGGTGGCAGAGGGTCTCTGAGGGTC
>DBME01000349.1 GCA_002298155.1 Holophagaceae bacterium UBA706
GACGGGACGGGGCGAGCCGGCACGGGCGGCGGCATCCGCCGCGGTGCCGCGGGTGCCCTGCCGGGTGCCGGTCTTCTTGGCGGGGGCGCGATCTGCAAGCTGCTGGAATTCACGGCGCCATTGTTCGACCAGGGCCTGGAGGGCGTTCAGGCTGGGCAGGGGGGCGGGCTTGGGCGCGGGTTCCGCTGGAGTCGCGGGTTCCGCGGGCACGGTGATGGGCTTCATGGCGGGGCCCACATCCTCCTGCTTGCCGCCTTCGCCTTCGCGCACCTCACGGTACTGCACCTGGCCCAGCTGGATGTGGGGGAGCTTCTTCTCTTCCATGTATCTGATCGCGCCACCGGCCTCCTCGATGCGGGCCGGCTTGAGGATCAGCAGGTCCAGCAGCACCTGGACCTCTTCGGGCGTGACGCCGCGGCTGAAGATGACGCCGGAGATCTGCCGCTCCGACAGGGTCTTGGCGGTGGTGGTCAGGTGGATGCCCTGCCCTTCGAAGGGGGACCCGTTCACGAACATCCGGCCGTTGGAGGTGGCGATGTGGAGGGTGGGGGCGTCTTCGAGCCAGCCCTCGATCTGGAGGGTCAGGTTCTCCAGGGAGCCCTGGGCCCGGGGGTGGGCGGCGGAGTACATCTGCAGGGCCTTGATGGCCATCTGCAGGGCTTGGACCAGGTCGAGGAAGTCGCTCATGGGGTGGCAGGCTCCATCGGATCGCTCCACTCGCGGCGGAGACGTTCGTAGTAGGTCTCGAGGAAGGCCAGGCGGCGTCGCGCCTCCTCCTGGCCCGGCAGGGTGTTCATGCTTTCGGTGATGGTGCGGGCCAGTCCGATCCAGTGGAGGCCCTTGGCCAGGATGTCGGCGGTCTCCACCGGGCGGAATCCGCCGGCGATGCAGTTGAAGTGCACCAGGCTCGCCGCCCCCAGCTTGCTGAGCTTGTCGCTGTCCCAGAGGCAGGCGGTCTCCACGGGCTCCAGCCGGCGCGTGAGCTTGAGGCCCACGTGATGCTCGATGGCGTGGCGCACGGCGGGAATCTTCGCCGGGGGGAAGTCGGTGCCCTCCAGGATGGCCTCCACGGCGTCGCTGGCTTCCTGGGCGTGGTGGTCCTTCGTGCGGGGATCGTTGAGGATCTTCCGGCAGTCGTGGAGCCACGCGGCGCACTCCACCACGTCCACGTCCGCGCCCACCTGCGGCGCGAGCCACCTGGCGATCTTGACGGCCGCCAGGGTGTGCTCGAACCGGTAGTCGAAGACGGGGCGTTCACCCTCGTCCGTGGCGTGCGAGACTCGCCAGAAGCGGATGGCGTCCGCCCTCGACTGGGCCCTCAGGGCCTGCTCGCACCGACTTCTCCAGGGGGTCATCGCACCTAGTGTCTCACATGGGCACGAAGGGCGTCAGCGGTATGGGCGATCTCTTCGTACATGGGCCGGTCGGTCCAGGGGGGGCAGACGGCGGAAAGGCGCTCCACCAGGGGCTTGAGGCCCTCGGCGGGCTCCATGGCCAGGATCCGGACCCCTTCCAGGGCCATGCGGGCCTCCAGGGCCAGCACCTGCTCCAGGGCGTCCACGGCCCGCATGAGCTTGCGGGCGGCGATGGGGCCCATGCTCACGTGGTCCTCCTTGCCGGCGCTGGTGGGGATGGTGTCCGTGCAGGCGGGGTTGGCCAGGCCCTTCATCTCGGAGACGAGGGCGGCGGAGGTGACGTGGGCCATCATGAAGCCCGACTCCAGCCCGCCGTCGCGGGTGAGGAAGGCCGGCAGGTCGGAGTAGGCCGGGTTGACCAGACGTTCCTGGCGCCGCTCGGAGATGCTGGCCAGGTCGCAGGCGGCGATGGCGAGCAGGTCGCAGGCGAAGGCGGGGTACTGGCCGTGGAAGTTGCCGCCGCTGCGGCTCTCCTGGGTCTCGGTGAAGATCATGGGGTTGTCGGTGGCGCTGTTGAGCTCGCGCTGCAGGATCTCGCCGGCGAAGCGCAGGGCGTCGCGGGCCACGCCGTGGACCTGGGGGATGCAGCGCAGGGAGTAGGCGTCCTGGACCCGGGCGCAGTCCTTGTGGCTCTCGGCGATCTCGCTGGTGGGGCCGAGGATCGCGAGCATGTTCGCGGCCACCTCGATCTGGCCGGGGTGGGGCCGGGCCTTGTGGATGCGGGCGTCATAAGGGGCGCGGGTGCCCCGCAGGGCCTCCAGGCTCAGTGCGGCGATCTCGTCCGCCAGGGGGATGAGGTCCATGAGCCGGCCCACGGCCAGGTTGCCCAAGGAGGTGATGAGCTGGGTGCCGTTGATGAGGGCCAGGCCCTCCTTGGGCTCCAGGGTGATGGGGGTCAGGCCGGCCTTGGCCAGGGCCTGGCCGCCGGGGATCAGCGCCTCGCCGTCCCAGGCGTGGCCTTCGCCCACCAGGAGCAGGGCCATGTGGGCCAGGGGGGCCAGGTCGCCGGAGGCGCCGACGCTGCCCTGGCTCGGGACCATGGGCAGCACGTTGCGGTTCAGGCACTCCGCCAGGAGGCGGATGGGCTCGGGCCGGATGCCGGAATGGGCCTTGAGCAGGCAATTGATGCGCGCGGCCATGAGGGCCCGGGTCTGGTCCTTGGGCAGGGGCACGCCCACGCCCGCGGCATGGCTGCGCACCAGGTTGAGCTGGAGCTGGGCCAGCTGCGAGGGGGGGATGACCACGGTGGCGAACTGGCCGAAGCCGGTGTTGATGCCGTAGACGGTGCGGCCCTCGTCCAGGATCCGCTGGATGACCTGCCGGTTCTCGTGGACCAGGGCGAGGGCGTCCTCGTCCAGGCCCACGGTCTCCCCGCCCGCGATGCGGGTGAGGGCACGGGCGTCCAGATCCTTGCCGTTGAGAATGATCATAGGTGCTCCCTGTTTGTAAGTTTTCAGATGGGGTCCTCTTCGGGCATCTGCGCCGGGGGCCGCAGGAGACCGAAGGCCAGGGCGAGGCCCAGGGCGAGGAAGCCCGCCGCCAGCCAGTAGGGCGCGGCGAAGCCTCTCCTCGCGAAGACGTAGCCGCCCAGGAGGGGTCCCACGATCCGTCCCACCGTGGACATGGACGTGATGACACCGAACAGGCCGCCCTGCTCATCGGGGGGCGTGATCTGGCTGGCGAGGGCCGAGGTGGCGGTCTGGTTCATGCCGGAACCCCACACCAGGGGCACCATGACCAGGAGGAAGGGGGCTTCCCAGGGGGCGTAGGGGATGAGCGGAAGGCTGCAGGCCATGAGGGCCAGGCCCGTGAGCAGCGCCACCCGTTCGGGGATGCGTTTGGCCACCATGCGCACCAGGCCGCCCTGGTAGATGACGATGAGGACGCCGACGAAGGCGAAGAGGTAGCCCACGCCCCGCTGGCTGAAGTTGAAGCGCTTGGCGCAGAGCAGGGCGAAGGTGCCCTCCATCATGGCGAAGCCGGTCATGGCCAGGAAGGCGATGAGGAGGATCTGGGGCATGCCGGGGCGCTTCAGGGCGTGCTTGAGGGCGTGGCCGCGGCTCTGGACCTTGCGGGCATGCTTGCGGGCTTCGGGGCCGAGAGTCTCGGGCAGGAAGAGGATGACCAACATGGAGGCGATGAAGCTCATGGCCGCCGCCACGAAGAAGGGCAGCTGCCAGCCATGGGTCTGGAGCATCTCCTTGCCCATGTGGGAGCCGGCCAGGATTCCCGCCAGGGCCGGGCCCAGCACGAAGCCCAGGCCGAAGGCGGCCCCGATGATGCCGAGGGCCTTGGAGCGTTCCTGGGGCGAGGAGGAATCCGCCATGGCCGCCTGGGCCACGGAGATGTTGCCGCCGGTTATGCCGTCCAGGACCCGGGCCGCCAGGACCCATTCGAACCGTCCCGTGACCGCCATGATCAGGTAGGCGCAACAGGTGCCCATGAGTGAGACCCACAGGACCGGTCTGCGGCCGACCAGGTCCGAGAAGCGCCCGAGGAGGGGGGCGGCGATGAACTGGGCGATGGGGTGGATCACCAGGACCACCCCCGCCCAGAAGACGAAGGGGGAGTCGGTGAGGTTGAGCGCGCTGTTGATCCAGTTCATCCAGGGGGTCGGATGCTGGGCCAGGCCCTTGGCATAGAGGGGGAGGATGGGGATGACGATCCCGAAGCCAAGGAGATCCACCACGACGGTGCAAAAAATGGCTAGCTGTACCCGCTTCGATGGCTGCATGACGTCTCCAACCTTCTAACATACAGAGTCGGGGCGTCCCTTTCACCTGCGGCGATTTGCCCCCTACCCGCGGACACGGGTTCGTGTTTTGCTGAAGATGCTGATCTGGTCACATTAATATAAGTACATCATCCCCTTTTCCGGAGCCCTGGACATGGTCATGTGGCATGCCGAGCACACGCTGGACACGTCCGCGGACCCTCAGGAGGTCTGGCGGCGTCTGGAGGAGGTCTCCACCTGGCCGGAGTGGGACGCCGGGGTCGCATGGGCGGAACTGGCGGGTCCCTTCAAGGACGGCACCCAGGGACGCATGAAGGTGCGCGGCGAGGGGACCCTCACCTTCCGCCTGGCGCGGGTGAAGGTGAACCAGTCCTTCACGGCCCTGGTGCGCCTGCCCCTGGCCGTGGTGCGGCACACCCATGACCAGGAGCCTTCCACCATGGGCACGCGCATGACCCATCGCATCGAGATCACTGGCCTGCTCTCCTGGCTGTACGCCATGACCCGGGGGAGGAAGCTGAGGGAAAATCTGGCGCCCAGCATGCGCTGCCTGGCCCGCATGGCATCCTCAGGGCGTTCCTGACCCCCTTATCTTCTTTTCTCAGCGATCCTCAGCGACCCTCTGCCACCTCAGCGATTTATTTTTTTTCAGGGATGCT
>DBME01000468.1 GCA_002298155.1 Holophagaceae bacterium UBA706
GCTGGTGGCGGCGGTGTTCCGCCACCCCCCAGCCGGTGCCGGCCGCCAGGGAGAGGAGGACCAGCGCCGCGGCCAGGCGCGGCAGGGGCCGGAACCTGGGGCGCGCCGCGGCCTTGAGGACCCTGGCGGTGAAGTCCGGGGAGGGTTCCTCCCTGCGGAGGGCCTGGCGGAGTTGGGCTTCGAAGTTGTCCATGGCTAGCTTTCCCCCATCTGGTCCCGGAGGGCGGCGAGGGCCCTCTGCAGACGGCTTTTGACGGTGTTCACGGGCTCGCCGAGGATCCGGGCGATTTCCGCCGGATCAAGATCTTCCTGGAAACGGAGGAGGACGACCATGCGCTGAGCTTCGGGCAGGACCGCCACCTGCCGGCGGAGGCGATCGGAAACCCAGGGGTCCCCGTGGCTGGCGTCCGCGGCGGGTTCCTGCACGGCCTCCAGGCTCACCGAGGAGCGCCGCCGGCGGTGCTCGTCGATGCAGAGGCGGGCGGTGACCTGCCGCAGCCAGAAGACCAGGTGATCCTCGGACTGGATGCCGTCCAGGCGCCTGGACAGTCTCAGGAAGGCCTCCTGGGCCACGTCCTCCGCCAGCCCGCGGTCCCGGAGGAACCGCAGGGCCAGGCTGTACACCATCCCCTGGTGGGCGCGCACCAGGTCCGGGAAGTCCCGGACCGGGGTCGCTTGGGGCTGGGCTCCGGCCAGGGCCAGAGGAAGGGTGGTGGTCATGGATCCGCCGTTTCAGGTGTTCACCCTAGGAATACGGGCCAACCCTCCGGGCGGGTGCATGCCGCGGGAAAAAAATCAGATTTCGGGCCAGCGGTGCTTGGGGTACCTGCGGCTGAGCCCGGGGCGCATCTCCTTGTAGGTGCGCTGCCAGAAGCCGGCCAGGTCCGTGGTCACCTGGAGGGCCCGGTTGTTGGGGGCCAGGAGGTGCAGGACCAGGGGCACGGCGCCGCCGGCGATGCGGGGACCGGTCTTGAGGCCCAGGAAGTCCTGGAGGCGGGAGGCGATCCAGGGGGCCTCGCCCTCGTAGTGGATCTTGACCTTGCGGCTGCCGGGGAGGGCCACCGTCTCCGGCGCCCAGGCGTCCACCACCTGGGTGGCCTCGTGTCCGAGGGCGCCCCGCAGGGCCCCGCTCCAGTCGGCGTGGTCCAGGTCCTTGAGGGAGGCGCAGCCTTCGCAGGTGGCCGTGAGGAGGGCGGTGCGCAGGGCCTCGCCGGGGGGGATCCCCAACTCCGGCCGCAAGGCGGCGACAAAGGCGGCCCGAGCAACCAGGCGATCAAGGGTCGTGGAGGCCGCCTCGCCCAGGCGGTCCAGGGCGGCTTCGGCCAGGAGCCGGGCGCAGCCGGGATGGCCCGCGGGGGCGGGACGCCGGTTCTCCAGGAGGCAGAGCCCCTCGAACCAGAGGGCGGAGACCAGGTCCACCCGGCCGGAGCCGGGGTTGAAGGTCATTTCCTCGGTGCTCTTCACGGCCTCCGGGAAGGCGTCCAGGAGCCAGTCCGGCAGGATGCGGGAGGCCGTGAGCACCTGGGTCTGGCCCCCCTGGGCCTCGGCCTCCAGGGCCAGGATCCATTCGGCCCTGCGCACGCGGCAGGAGGGAGCCAGCCGCGCGCCCCCGCCCCCGGCCAGGGAGCAAGTGCCGTTGCCCTGGACCTTGGCCACGCGGTCGGGGTAGGCGTGGAGCAGGGCCCGCAGCAGGGCCTCCTCGTCATCCTCCAGCTTGCCCCCGCCCAGGGCCCGGAAGGCGGACCGGGCCTGGCGCAGGGCCGCGGGGTCCGTGCCGGCGGGCTCCGTGAACTGGTCCAGGCGGGCCAGGAGGTCGGAGTCCAGGGCGTGGCCGGCGTGGGTCCCCCGGGGGCCCAGGTCCTTGCGGGCGCCCAGGTCGCCGGTCTCCAGGAGCACGGCCCCGGCCTTGGCCAGGTTCGGGATGCCCAGGTCCTCCCCCGCCACCACCAGGCGGGCCAGGCGCGGATGCAGGGGAAGGTGGGCCATGCGCTTTCCCATGGGGGTGATGCGGCCGCCGGGGTCCAGGGCGCCCAGGGCGGACAGGAGCGTGGCCGCGCCGGCCAGGGCCTGGGGGGGCGGGGCCTGGAACCAGTCCAGCTCCAGGCCGCCCAGGCCCAGGTCCGCCAGGGCCAGGAGGGGCTCGGCCAGGTCCGAACGCAGGATCTCCGGCGCGTCGAAGAGGGGCCGGGCGTTGAATTCGGCAAGGGTGAACAGGCGCTGGCAGATGCCGGGGCCCGTGCGTCCCGCGCGGCCCGCGCGCTGCACGCACCGGGCCTGGCTGATGCGGGNNCAGGGGGAATGGAAGGCCTCCCGGCCCAGGCCCGAATCCACTACGGCCGCCACCCCCTCCAGGGTCACGGAGCTTTCGGCGACGTTGGTGCTGAGGATGACCTTGGGCTGGGCGCAGGGCTCCACCGCGGCGCGCTGGGCCTCGAAGCCCAGGCTCCCGTGCAGGGGGAGGACCTTCAGGCCGTGCGCCTCGGCGGCGCGGGCGCAGGCGCCCATGGCCCGTCGGATTTCAGCCGCCCCCGGCAGGAAGACCAGGACGTGGCCCTTGAGGCCGCCCCGGTAGAGGCCGTCCACGGCCTCGGCCACCTGGGTCTCCAGGGGCCGGGAGTCGGGCCTGGCCTGGTGGCGCAGTTCCACGGGCCAGACCCGCCCTTCGCACCGCAGGGCCGGAGCGTCCAGGAACTCGGCCACCGGTCCCGGGTCCAGGGTGGCGCTCATGACGGCCAGGCGCAGGTCAGGGCGGGGCCCCTTCTGGAGGCGGCGCAGCAGGGTGATGGCCAGATCCGTCTGGAGGTGGCGCTCGTGGAACTCGTCCAGGATGACGGCCTGGATNNGGGTCGTCCTGGAAGCGCCGCAGCAGCAGCCCCTCGGTCACGAACCGCACCCGGGTGGCGGCGGAGGTCTTCTGCTCGAAGCGCACCGCGTAGCCGATGGTCCCGCCCAGGGCCTCGCCCCGTTCGGCGGCGACCCGGGCCGCGGCGAGGCGCGCCGCGAGGCGCCGGGGTTCCAGCACCCAGCACTCGCCCTTGTCCAGGAGGCCCCCGTCCAGGAGGGCCTGGGGCACCCGGGTGGTCTTGCCCGCCCCGGGCTCGGCGCCCAGCACCAGGCGCCCCCGGTGNNNGGCGCGAGGGTCAAGGGCGGTCCTGCAGCGCCCCGGCGAAGCCCCGGAAGATGC
This sequence comes from Holophagaceae bacterium UBA706, assembly GCA_002298155.1. GTDB lineage: Bacteria > Acidobacteriota > Holophagae > Holophagales > Holophagaceae > Mesoterricola. The sequence goes on from DBME01000468.1 coordinate 3,185, forward strand.
CCAGGGCGGCGGCGGCGGCGGGATGGTCCATGGCGACCAGGTTTTCGGGGTGCCACTGCACCCCCACCACCCAGCGGCCGGGATCCAGGGCCTCGACCCCCTCGATCAGGGGCTGGCCGTCCCTGGCGGTGGGCGGGTGCCAGGCCACGGCCTTCAGGACCGGGGCCAGCCGCAGCACGGCCTGGTGGTGGCGGCTGTTGACCTCCACCTCGTCGGCGCCCACCAGCGTGCGCAGGCGGGAGGCGGGGTCCACCGTGACCGGGTGGGCCAGCTGGGGCGGGAGGCTGGAGGAGCCGATCTGGTGGCGTGCGGTTTCGCAGTGGTAATGGCTGGGGATGTCCTGGACCAGGCTGCCCCCCAGGGCCACGTTGAGAACCTGCTCCCCGCGGCAGATGCCCAGGATGGGCAGGCCCAGCTCCCAGGCCCGCCGGACCAGGGGGATCTCCAGGGCGTCCCGGGAGGGGTCCGGTTCGGCCGTCTCGTGGGGGGCCTCCCCGGGATCCCAGTTGGAGGGGTGGATGTCGTCGCCACCGGTGAGCAGGAGGCCCCGGAACCCCTCCAGGGGGGGGACGGGGTCCCCGGGGGCCACCAGGACCACGTCCCCGGCCCAGCCTCCCAGGAGGACGGCCGGAACGTAATGTTGACTGGCACCTGACTTGCTCTTGCACGTGACGAGAAGGCTTGACACGCTTGCTCCCGGTATCATGATTGACACCCTACCACCAGCTCAGATGGACTGAGGCATTCGGTGAGGCGGAGAGCTCCGCCGGAGACACAGGAGGAAACACATGTCCGGATCGTTGAACAAAGTGATGCTTATCGGCAACCTGGGCCGGGACCCCGAGCTGAAGATGACGCCGTCGGGCCAGGCCCTGGCGCGCTTCTCCGTGGCCACCACGGAAACCTGGAAGAACCCCCAGGGCGAGAAGCAGACCAAGACCGAGTGGCACAACATCGTGGTCTGGGGCAAGCAGGCCGAGATCGCCGAGAAGTACCTGCGCAAGGGCAAGCAGGTCCTCATCGAGGGCCGCATCCAGTACCGCGAGTACACGGACCAGGCCGGGGTCAAGAAGACCGCCTGCGACATCCGCTGCGACAACTTCGTGATGCTGGGCCGCATGGAAGAGGGCGGCGGCGGCGCCCGCGCCGAACGCGGCGGCATGGACGACTACGAGAACTCCGGCCCGATGCCTCCGGCGCCTGCCGCCGGGGCCGCGTACGACGACGACATTCCGTTCTGAGCACGAGCTTAACTGACTACGTCGACAGATTTGGAAAAAGCCCATAGAAATATGGGCTTTTTCATTTGAAGCGAATAATGAATACTTGAATTCGGCGATTATGATCGCTAAAAATTGTCGAATTCAGCGATCGTGATCGCTAAACTGGACTTACATGAGTGGCCGGCCTTGGCCCGGAAAGGGGATCGACCATGTTTCTGGAACGCGAGATCCATGCCCCCCTACGCCGAAGACTGGAGGAAGGCGGCAAGGTGCTTCTGGTGTTCGGGGCCCGCCAAGTCGGAAAGACGACGTTGGCCCGCCATCTGATAGCGGAGCTGCCCCTCAAGGCGCTGGAGCTGACAGGGGACGATGCGGTCGTATCCGGGCTATTGGCTTCCCGGGATGCCTTTCGGTTGGATGAACTGGTATCAGGATACGAATTGCTATTCCTGGATGAAGCCCAACGCATCCCGGAGGTAGGACTGGCCCTGAAGCTCATCCACGACCGCCATCCGGAACTTCGAATGCTCGTGACGGGTTCGTCTGCGCTGGACTTGGCCTCAAGAACCCGGGAAGCCCTGACGGGGCGCACGTGGTCCTTCCATCTCCATGCGTTCTCCTACCGCGAATGCCTGGCAGTGCGAAATGCCTTCGAGCAGGACCGGCGATTGGAGCGGGACCTGATCTATGGCATGTACCCCGAAGTCCAGGCCTTCGATACCGATGCCGACCGCGGCGCCTACCTCCGGGAATTGCACGCAGCGTACCTGTTCAAGGACCTGCTTGAGATGGGCGGCCTTCGCCACCCCCGGAAACTGGTGGATCTCGTACGGATGCTGGCCTATCAGGTAGGCTCCGAAGTCTCCTACACGGAGCTGGGAACCTCACTTGGCTTGTCCAAGGACACCGTGGCCAGCTATGTGGACCTGCTGGAAAAGGCCTTCATCATCTTCCGGCTTGAAGGTTTCAGCCGGAATTTGCGGAATGAGGTCACCCGGAACGGGAAGATCTATTTCCAGGATCTTGGGGTTCGAAACGTCGCCATGGGCGATTTCCGTCCATTCGCGGTTCGGCAGGACCAGGGTGCGCTGTGGGAGAACTTCCTGATTGCCGAGCGCCGCAAGCGGCAGTTGCCCGGGGTGGAGAACCGGTTCTGGCGTCTGCGCTCCGGGGCGGAGGTGGACTACGTTGAAATCGAGGGGGCGAATCTTCGGGCGTTCGAGTTCAAGCTCTCGGCCAAGGCTCGCGCTAAGGCCCCGGCATCCTGGGTGGCGGCCTACCCGGGCGCGGGCTGGCAGCAAATTCATCGCGAGAATTACATGCCGTTCATCGCTGGCTGATGTCCATCCCGGGTCTCACCACGACCCGTCGCAGGCAGTCCTCAACCAGGTCGAACCCGTCCCATAGCGGGTCGAAGCTGAGGGCCTCGCCCACGGGCACCAGGCGGTCCACGCCCCGCTGCCCGAAGGCGCGGCCCATGGCGGCCAGCTCCTCCGCGGAGAAGCCGAAGTGGGTGAGGGTCTGGTCGCCCTGGCCGGCGAAGGGGAGGATGGCTTCGGGGGAGGGCACCACGGCCATGCGCAGGAAGCCGCCCCCGCAGATGTCCTTGTCCAGGGCGGCGGGGTCCGTGACCTCCACCGCCAGGAGGGCGGATCGGGAGAAATCCACACGCACGTCGTCCCGGATGGCCAGGTCGAAGGCGCGGCCCAGGCGGCG
>DBME01000142.1 GCA_002298155.1 Holophagaceae bacterium UBA706
CGGACGTGTCCTTCAAGGCCACCCACCCCTACGGCGCCACCCGGTGGCTCATGCAGTTCGGCGCGGCCGCGGAAGTGACGGCCCCGGAATCCATCCGGCGGGACCTCCGCGACCAGTTCCGCAAGGCGGCCGCCCAGTACGACTGACCCTCAACCCCGAATGCGCGTAAAGTCGACGCAGGACCCACCGGAGACCGCCATGAAGATTCGGGAAAACCTGGACGCCCTGATCGCGTCGCACCCTGACATCTACGAGGCCTACTCGGCCTACGGCAAGGCCGTCCACGACCAGGGCGGCCCGCTGGAGGAGAAGACGCGCTGGCTGGTGAAGGTGGCCGTGTCCTCCTCCCACGGCCTCGCTAAGGCCCAGCAGACGCACATGGCCAAGGCCCTGGCCGCGGGCTGCGGCCTGGCCGAGATCGAGCACGCCATCCTGCTGGTGGCCCCAACCGTGGGCTTCCCGAGGATGATGGAGGCCATGGAGCGCTTCCGGGAATTCGCGAAGGAGAACGGGCTCTAGACCCTTCGAGATTGAGCCTCATCCTCGATATCGAGTCAAGCCTGCAGGACGCCTCCGCACGCTGCTTTTTCAAACCCCGGCACCATCCCGCAAGGCGGATGCCACGCCAACGGTCCGTGACCGCAGCCAGGCGGTACGTGACCGCAGCCTCAACCCGCCCGCGCCCCGTAGCCACCGCCCCGCCCTTCCTTCAAGATCGTAGACAGGCCCCCGTTCGGCCTTCCTTCCTGGAGCATCCGTGAGACCTGAAACCACCCCCACGCTGGTCACCGAAGCCGTCGCCGAACTGGTCGCCCTGGGCGCCGCCATGGCCGCCAACAACGAGGAGGCCTTCCAGCGCCACAACTTCCGGCTGCACAAGCTGGGCGTCGCCCGGGAGGACCGCATCCAGGCCGTGAACATCGCGCTGCAGGTGAAGATGGCCCCCCACCGGAACCTGGTGGAAATGGCCGAAGCCTACCTCATGGGCGAAGGCGAGCCTTCCGGCGGCGGCTGCTGCAGCGGCGATTGCGGCTGCGAGGGCGAAGGCGAGGAAGCCGGCTGCTGCGGCGGCGAGGAAGGCTGCGGCTGCGGGCAGTAGCCCTCTAGGAGCACGGACGAATCCCCGGGAATTCCGGCGCAGGCGGTCCCTACGCTGGAGTTCCCGGGGATTGGACTGTGCCTGGCCGGGTTACAGGGCGTCCTCCTCGGCGCCGCCGCCCAGGGCATACCAGTCCAGTTTACGGGTGGCCAGCATCACGGCCGCCAGCGCGGAGAAGAGGAGCACCGACCCCATGAGGAGCGCGTTGTCCTCCGAGATGAGAAGGCCGTAGAGGACGCCGTGCAGCACGGTGAGGCCCAGGGCGAAGCCGATGCCCCGGGCGCGGCTGCGCAACACGTGGACCAGGTAGGCGCCCTGCAGCCCGATGGAGGCCAGGCTGGCCAGAAGGTAGGCCCACACGAAGGGCACGTGCTCGGACAGGCTGATCACCAGCAGGAAGAACAGCGCCAGGGCCAGGCCAACCAGACCGTACTGCATGGGGTGGATGCGCAGCCGCCGGATCAGCTCGAAGAAGAAGAAGGCCGCGAAGGTCAGCCCCACGAAGAGGAACCCGTACTTCACGGCCCGTTCGGCCTGAAGGTAGATGTTCACGGAGTCGATGAAGGAGACGTCGAAGGCCTGCTGGAGGTTGCCGGCGTGGTCGTGCTCCAGGACGAGGTCGAGGTTGCGGGCGAGGTTCGACACCTTCCAGGAGGCTTCGAAGCCCGCGGGACCCACCTGCCGGCGCACGGGGAGATAGTGGCCGCCGAAGCTGGGATCGGGCCAGGTGGAGTGGAGGTTCACCAGCGTCTCCTCGGCCACCGGGGCCACGGAGAAGGTCTGCGTGCCGATGAGGTCCAGGGGGATCTCGAAGGGGATCTCGCCGCCGCGGATCTCCGCCGCGGGACCCAGGTCCGCCTGGATGCCCTGGCCCAGGCAGCGGAGCCGGGCACCGGGAGTGAAGGCGCGGGTGGTGTTCCCCCAGGTGAGCACGGGCCGGTTCTGCACGCCGCGCAGGTCCGAAATGCCCATGACGAAGCTCACACGGACGGCCTTCACCGTAGCGTCCCAGAGGGGGCCAATGGCCCCGGCGGGCAGGACGAAGGTGCCCTTCAGGCTCCCGGTGAGGTGGAAGAGCTGGGCCTTGTAGAGCCCCCGGTAGCGCTCCTCCACGGCCACCGTCCCGTCCAGGTGGGCCTCCCGGGCGGGGTAGACCTGCCTCTTCGCCTCGAACTCGCCGTTGCGCACGACCTTCCCGTTGTCGTCGCGCACGTCCCGCTCCACCCACTGGAGCCAGTCCACCACCACCAGGGGGCCCACCAGCTGCTGGCTGCCGGCCGAGGTCTCCGCGATGTTGGCGACCACCTCCTTCTGGCGGTCGCTGCGGGCCTGGATCTGCCCCTGGATCATGGCCAGGGGTATCAGCAGACCCAGGGCCAGGCCCAGGACGATGAGGGATTTCCAGAAGAGGGGTCGCAACATGGCTGCTCCTTGAGGGGGTTCAAGGGCAAGCCTGGAGGCGTTGTGTGAAGCGACGATGGGGCGACGGTGAAGTCGTCAGTCCTGGGGCAAGTCCAGCCGCGCTTCGGCGCCGCCGCCGGGACGGTTCGCCAGGGTCACGGTGCCGCCGTGGAGGTCGGCGACTTCCTTGACGAAGCTGAGGCCCAGGCCCGTGCTCCGGCGTCCGGTGCCGGGCCGCGCCAGGGAGTAGAAGGGCTCGAAGACCTGCTCCAGCGCATAGTCCGGCACGCCCGGCCCCGCGTCGGCGATGGTGAGGAGGTGCCGGCCCCCGGCGGTCGCCAGGGCCACGGTCAGGGTGCCGCCCTCGGGGGAGAAGGCCGCGGCGTTGTCCAGGAGGTTGATGACGGCCTGCTCCAGCAGGAAGGCCTCGCCCATGACCCNNCCGGGGTCACGTCCAGGGCCAGCTCCAGGTTCCGGGCGCGCAGGGCGGGCGCCACGGCTGCCGCGGCGCGCTGGACCAGGGGCGCCAGGTCCAGGCGCGCTGGATCCTTGAGGGCCTGCCGGTGCTGCAGGCTGGCGAGGCCCAGGAGGCGCTCGATGATGGCCTGCATGCGCAGTTCCTGCTCCCGGATGTTGCCGGTGAAGAGGCGGCGGTCCGCCTCGGGCATGCCTTCGTCCAGGAGTTCCAGGGCGCCGTGGATGGCGGTGAGGGGGCTCTTGAGCTCATGGGTGAGGGCGTGGATGTAGCGTTCCAGATACTGGCGCCCCTCCAGCTTCTCGCGCATGGCCCCCAGGGCCGAGCCCAGCTCCGCCAGTTCGCCGCCGGCCAGGGCCGGCATGGCGGCGCGGCGCCCCTGGGCCACTTCCCGGGCGTAGTTCCGCAGGCGGTTGATGTCACGGGTGAGCCAGAAGGTGAGGGCGAGGCCCACCAGGAGGGCCGTGCCCATGAGGAGGAGGCCGGCCCGGAACACGCGGCGCTCGCTGCGCTGGGCGAAGGGGACCACGCTGGCGGTGGCGGTGGAGACCGTCAGCACGCCCCGGAGGGCGCCGTCCACCAGCACCGGCGCCCCCACGTGCATGCGGGAGGTCGAGGGGTCCTCGGGGTCCTTGCGGGTGCTGCGCGCGCCGTAGCGGCCCTCGAGGGTCAGGCGCACGTCGTTCCACCGCGAATAGTCCGTGCCGGCGGGGTCGCCGCCCGAATCGTAGAGGAGGATCCCCCGCTCGTCGGTGACGTACACGCGGAAGTCGGCGCCGTGCTTGTCCACGCCCCAGATGGTGGCCTGGGGTTCGCGGTTGAGGTACCGTTCCACGGCGTACCGGAAATGCCCGTGCTCCAGGTTCCCGGCCTTCACGTCCTCCGCGGCCAGCTCCGCCAGGAGGTTGGCGGCGTCCACCAGGGCCACCTCCATGCCCTGGCGCACGCCGGGCTTCACTTCCGCCACGAAGGTATGGAGGACGGCGTAGGCCACCAGGCCCACGATGAGGAAGAAACCCAGGAGGACCCGCAGGCTCAGGCGCACGGGAACCTGCCGATGCTGTAGCCGACGCCCCGGTGGGTGCGGATAGGGTCCAGGGACGGGTCGATGGCCTTGAGCTTGGCCCGGAGGGTCTTCACATGGGTGTCCACGGTGCGGTCGGCGGTCTCCTCCGCCTCGGACCACACGCGGTCCATGAGGTCGGCCCGGGTGAAGACCCGCTCGGGGGCGGCCAGCAGTGTGCGCAGGAGGCGGAATTCGTACCGGGTGAGATCCAGGGCCTCGCCCTTGAACCGGACCAGGAGGGCGTCCTCGTCCACCTGGAACAGGGGAGCCGGGGCCGGCGCGGCCTCCAGGCGGCGCAGGATGGCCCGCACCCGGGCCACGAGCTCGCGCGGGCTGAAGGGCTTGGCCACGTAGTCGTCGGCGCCGATCTCCAGGCCCACGATGCGGTCCACCTCCTCGGCCCGGGCCGTGAGGAAGATGACGGGCACGTTGGACACGGTGCGAAGGCGCCGGCAGACCTCGAAGCCCGACAGGTCCGGCAGGCCCACGTCCAGGATCACGAGCCGGATGCCCCCCGCCGCGACCCGTTCCAGGGCCGCCTGGCCCAGCTCGCAGCGGTGGGGCTCGAAGCCTTCGGTCCGCAGAGCGTACGCGATGGTGTCCGCGATGGCCTTCTCGTCCTCCACGATGAGGATGTCGCCCAGCATGCCCGTCCCTTTTCCGCGGGCATCCCGGGCGTTCGTTCATCCGGTAACCGCTGGTCCATGATAGCCAAGAGGCCGGACCGGCAGGAGGGGATCAGGGGCGCCCCACGGGCCGGCCCTGGGCGTCCAGCAGGGTGACGACGGTCTCCCCCCGGGTGATGGTGCGTGCCACGAACACGGTCCCGTCCGGATTCTCCATGGCGACCCCCACGGCGGTCACGGCGTCGTCCTTGGCGAAGGTCACCCCCTGCCGTTTGAGGAGCGCTTCGGGGCCGGCGAAGACGTCCAGGGTCCTGCCATCCGCGGCGACGGTGAGGACCACGAAGGCCCCGGGGCCCCGGGTCTCGGTGCGCACCGCCGTGACGGCGCCCTGGAGGGTGGTCTCCTTGGAGGAATCGTAGCGGACCATGGGAGGCCGGCCTCCCCCGGAGGGCGGCCCCCCCTCCTCCTGCGCGAACAGCGCCACGCCCACCATCAGGCTGGCGAGGATTACAAATACGGGTTTCATGGTTGCCTCCTGCCCAAGAGATGGCGCGAGGCGGACGGGGGTCCCCCGGGGCGCGGAACGGCGCGCCCGGGGGGCTGAACGGCGCCAGGGCGGGGCCCGGCGGCTACTTGATGTAGACCGTGGCCTTGCCCTCGGACCAGGGCTGGTATTCGGCGGCGAACTTCACCCGGTCCTTGAGAGGCGGGTGGTCATAGGTCCAGGCCACGAAGAAGGGATTGGGGTCGGGATAGGCCAGGCCCTTCTCGCCCAGCTTCTGGAAAGCCCCGGCGGCGGCCTGGGAGGAATCGGGCACGAGGCCGTGGAGCACTTCCAGGCCGTAGATGTCGGCCTGGTGCTCGAAGTGGCGGCTCAGGCCCGCCGAGATGGGCTGGGTGAGCAGCCCGAAGAGGGAGAACACCAGGAACAGCGCCGGAAGCGACGCCCAGTCGGCGAGGTCGCGCACGCCCCAGGCCTCGCCCCAGCGGGCCAGCATGGCCCCCAGGGACAGGTGGGCGAGGAACAGGCATACCAGGAGGCCCAGGATGGAGAAGCCCACCAGCTTCCAGATGTGGTTCAGGACGTAATGACCCATCTCGTGGCCGAACACGAAGAGCGTCTGGGGGATCGTGAGATCGCGGGAGGTGTTGTCCCACACAACGACGCGCTTGCTGGCGCCCAGGCCGGTAACGTAGGCGTTGTAGGTCGTCACCTTCTCGCTGGCGGCCATTTCGTACATGCGGGACCTGGGGATGGTCATCCCGCCCCGGGCCACCACGCGCTCGATCTGCTCCACCAGCACCGGCCGGCGCGCCTCGAGGGATTCGAACGTGTTGAACATCGGGTCGATCACCACGGGGGTGATGAAGATGAAGAACACGATCACCGGCACCATTGCGGCCCACCCGTACAGCCACCAGCGCCGGGGGCAGCGGCGGAGGATGGCGTAGAGACCCCAGACGAGGAGGGTGCTCACGATCAGGCCCATGAGTTCGCCCTTGGCCCAGTCGCCGAACCAGGAGCCCCATCGCTGCACGGACAGCCCGTATTCCACGGAGAGCCCGTGGCCATAGAGGCTCAGGGGCAGGCTCAGGAAGTCCATCGTGAGCATCAGGAGTGGGACGAAGACCAGCGCCTGCACGAAGCGCCTTCTGGAGGCCCGCTCGGCCAGGGCGCGGTAGCGGGAGGCGATCTTGAGGCGGAGAAGGAGCAGGAGGAGGATGATCCCGTAGGCCGTCTCACCCACGTAGAGGACGGTGCGGGTGCGGTAGAGCCCCTCGGCCTTTCGGAGCTTGTCGGCGGGGAGACGGTACTCGGTGACCTTCGGGGCCACGTCCTCGGCGGCAGGTTCCGCCACGGCCGGAGGAGGTGCGGCGGGGGGCGGGGCGGAGAAGGCGGGGACGGCAAGGCCGAGGCAGAAGAGGAGGGCGGCACAGCGAGCACGAAGACGCATGGGACTCCCGGGAGGTGGTTTGGAGGTTTGTTCCGATTTTAACCGACATTCTTCAGCCGTACGTTTTCCCACCTCCGGGCTGGAAGCCGTGGAAGGCGGATGCGGATACCGGATCAGCCCTGTACGAAGTCCGGATAACATGCATGTATCCTCATTTCATTTTGCACCGTTCCCCTCTGTGGCTGCGGCACCCATTCAAGCCAAGGCAGCGCAGGTTTCCAAACCAGGTGGCTCTCCATGAAACTCGCGGTGGTTCTTTTCGTGATGGTTTCCGGCTGGTCAGCCTGTTCAGCCCAGGAGCCGGGATCTCTACGATTTGCAACACTTCACGAATTGCACCAATGGGCAACGACCATGACCATGGGGGGAGGATTCTTAAAAATCCTGACCCATGAAGGTCGTACGATTGGAATCGTGGATCACATGTATACCTCTGGGGTCAAAAGCTCAGGTATAACAATATTTGTAAAACGAGATACCGAATGGACCGAAGCGCTGAGGCTTGGCCCCTATTGGAATCATTTTGTGGAATTCAAGCAGGACGGCGATTCCGTAGTTCTTCAGGTCGATAAGGATGGACCCGAAATACTCCATTTTTCGATCAGGGCCTTGCACCTCCAGTTTGAGCATTTGAAAGCAAAACCCTGACATCCCTCGCATTGACGCCATGCTCCGGGACTGCCTCCAGGACCCTGACCAGTTCCCTTCATGCCACGACGATGTGGAGATCGAGTGGTCATCGTGATTACCCGACCGTGGCCGATTGACCCACGGGATACCGGTTTGGTTACCTGCGAGGGCCGGATACCATTTCTGTATCCCCCGACTTCGCCTCGTCTCTTTTGCCCATGCAGGCAGTGAGTCTCCAAACCATGACTTCACATGTTTCATGGTCATGCATTTACATCAGAAAGAACCCAAAACTCCACCAAGGAGGGAGACTTGGCGCCCGGCTTCTTCATCTCCAGGGACAACGGACAAACGACCAAGGGGCCCTTCCCTCTCGACCAAATCAGATCGATGTATCTCAACAATCGGATCCCGACGGACATACAGATAAAATCAGCCAATTCTGATAAATGGGAATCGCTTTCGTATCTCGAGCCTGACCTTGCCAGGCAGCGGGCTGCCTTTCACGAACAGATTTCAGCCGAGATCGAATACAGCGACAAGGTTGCGATTCGCGAGGAAAGATCTGCCATCTGGAAGGGATTGGTATTTTTTATATTAGGCTCCGTCGTAACGGTTTTAACTTACAACGCGGCTGCCGAGAACCCATCGGGAGGCACCATTTTCATCGCCTACGGCCCGGTCTTCAGTGGATTCGTAGCCTTCATGTATGGCCTGGTCAGCACCATTCAGAGGAAAAGGGCGAAGTCCCGGGAAGCTCGCTCCAAAGCGGAGACCTCGACTCCTGCATTCCACTGATCATTCCTTCGAGGTCAGCAGATGACTGAGCTTCCATGCATCCTCAAGCCTTCCGTGGCCATTTCGCCTGCATCCTCTGCATTCCGGAAAAGCCACGGGCAATCCCGATGATCTGATGGCCTCCATGCTCGGATTCCTCAATCCCATCTTCGTAGAACGGCATGTGACGACGGTGCTTGATATCACCCCGGCGGTCCGTGTCGGCATCTTGGCGTTTTCACTCTCGCTTGAGATGCTGTTCGTCTTCGTCTGGGTCGCCTGGAAACAGAAGGTCCGCCCCATTCCCCTTGTTCTGGCCCTGGTCGGAATGCATGCCATCACCTACCCCATCACCCTGTACCTTTCCCAATTCATAGGGCTCAATGCGGAAGTATTCCCTTTCGCCTTCGAGGTGTGGCTGTTCCCAAAATTGGTTTCGCGCCCTGTTCGATCCACGATGGCTCCAATCATCCTTGGCAACGCCCTCAGCTTCATGGCGGGTTTGCTGCTTCCCGGCTTCTGGGTTCGCCATTTCCTCCCGTTTGTCTCCTGATATGCAAGGTCACCCATGCGCTTCCTGAAGGCCGCCTGGAAACACCACACGTGGTTCCTGCTTGCATTGCTGCTTGCAGTGGCCCGGTACCGCGAGCCGCAACTTGCACCGCAGCTCCGCGCGCTGCCCGTCGAGCTCGCCTCTCAATTCGACGAGCCGGATTTGAAATACATTGCGGACTGTGAAATAGCTGAGATTCCCTTCGCACGTTTCGAAACCCGGGGATGGGATGCCCCGAAAATTCCAGACCATCCGCCTTCAGGAGCGAAGGCCCGCGAAGCCCTCTCCGGAGCAGAGGCCTCGACTCCTGCACTCCACTGATCATTCCATCGAGGTAAGTCAATGACTGTGATTTGCTCGATGCCAACCGATGGGACATACAGATGATCACTTCTCCGTTTCCATACATTTCGATGATTGTGCTTTTGGCCAGCAACGGAAAACCATCCACTAGCAATCAAACACATATAGTTCGGGCCATTCCGATTACCTATCTTGACGAAGCCTACCGGTGGATCGATCAACACTCTAAGGCGCTGGGATCTCGCGGAGGTACGCGGAGAAAGGATCTTGACGGATTTTTGCTCAGGATTTCCTGGGTGCTCAACTAGTCGCAGGCCAGCCCCGCCGTCTCCTGGATGCTCGTCCGGATCTGATTCAGGGTGAAGGGCTTGGGCACCACCCGCGCATGGGGGTCATGGGCCAGGGCGTCCTCCACGGCAGCGTCCACGTTACCCGTGGCCAGGAGCACCGGCAGGTTGGGCTTGAAGGCGCGCAGGCGCCGCAGGGTCTCCACGCCGCCCATCTCGGGCATGGTCACGTCCATGATCACCAGGTCCGGCTCGGGGCCCGTCTCCAGAAAGGCGAGGGCCTTGGCCCCGCGGTCCGCGGTGTCCACATGGTGGCCCAGGATTTCGAGAAGGCTTGGAATCGAGGCCAGGATGAGGTCGTCGTCGTCCACCAGAAGAATGTTCATGGAAGGTCCTCCACCTGGGGGGGATCCGGATCGCGTCGCCGGAATGCATTTCAACTGAGGGTGAAGTCTATACCATACGGGCGCCACCGGCACCGGAAAGTCGCGGGAGGGCGCTTGCGGTATCCTTGGGGTTCGCCCCCGGGGCGGAACCTTCCAGGAGTCTTGATTATGCGTCTCACCACCACCCTTCTCGCCGCATGCGCCGCCCTGGCGCTCGGCATGCCCATCGCCTGCTCCAAGTCCAAGCAGGAAACCCCGGCCCTCGCCCCCGCCCCGACCGGCAAGGGCGCCCTCCAGGGTCCGGTGCAGGAGGTTCTCGCCGCCCCGCCCTACACCTACCTGCGGGTCAAGACCGCCGGGGGCGACGTGTGGGCCGCCGTGCCCGCCGCGGACATCAAGGTGGGGGCCATGGTCACCGTGAACGTCCAGCTGCGCATGGAGAAGTTCGAGTCCCCTTCCCTGCACCGGACCTTCGACACCCTGTTCATGGGCACCCTGCCCGGCGCCGAGGGCGCTCCCGCGGCGGGTGCC
>DBME01000025.1 GCA_002298155.1 Holophagaceae bacterium UBA706
CCCGAGGGTCGCCGAGAAAAGAGCGAACCTGGATTCACGGATTGGATCGAAGGCTGTCCGGGCCTCTCCTAGAAGCCGCCGGGCACCGGGCAGATGGTGGCCATGCCGTCGTCCCCGGGGATGGGGAGCGTCCCCAGGGTGGGACCCACCCAGGCCAGTGCGCAGGGTGAGGCGGGGTCCATCCTGAGGCTGTGGACGCCGCGGGAGATGACGTGGAAGCCCGCGGGCAGCGGGTTGCCGTCCAGGGTCAGGGATCCGGGGCCGCCCTTCAGGGCGATCACCGCGTAGCGGCCGGTGCGCTGGCAGGACCAGGGGGCGGCTTCGCCGATTCCCATGGGGCCGGTGCCCAGCACCCAGAAATCCTTGTGGATGGCCAGGTAGTTGGCCGACAGGTAGGCCTTGTCCTGGGGCGGGAGGTAGCCGATGCGGTAGCTGTTGAGCACCACCGGCGGGACCCGTTCGCCCAGGGGCGCGAACAGAGGACGCTGGTCGAATTCGCCGTGGTTGGCCCAGTGGATGACCCAGAGGAAGGAGGGGGCCTTGCGGGTGGGGATCAGGCCGATGCCGTCGAAGATGGTGTCCTCGGGGCCGGTGTAGGCTTCCGCCATGGCCATGACCTCTTCCTGCCGTTCGTTCGACTGTCCGAACAGCTCCACGACGCGGGTGAGCCAGGGGGTGACATGCAGGAGGAGGCCCAGGGAGATGGCCAGGGGCAGACCCTTCGACGCGGCCACGGTTCCCGGCTCCAGCCAGGGCCGGGCCAGCACCAGCACCGCCACCGCGGCGCCCGCGGCCAGGGCCGCGAGGTTGTAAGGGAAGGGGGTGGGGTTGATGAAGAAGGCGAGGACGCAGATCAGGAACAGGAGCGCTTCCGGGAAGCCCTGGTCGGCCTCCCAGGCTTCCCTGCGGCCGGCGCGCGCCAGGACCCTGCCCGCCTGGATCACCAGGGCGCCCATGGCCGCCGCCAGGAGCGGCGAGGTCTGGAGGAGCATCCCCAGCGTGCGCCACGGGGCGAACCGCTCGTTGGACATGGAGACCTTGAGGGCGGTCTGGCCGTCGGTGACGATGTTGGCGATGCCGGCGTGGGCCGCGATGGCCCAGGTGGCCGCATAGCAGACGAGCGCACCACCCGCCCACCAGGCCGCCATCTTCGCCCGGTTGGTCCAGTCGCCCGGTTCCATGAGGATCACCAGCAGCGCCAGGGGCGCCCAGGTGGCCACGGACTTGAAGAGGCAGGCGTGGAGCAGCAGGGACAGGAAACCCAGGGTGGCGAACACGGCTTCCCGCCGCCGGATGCGAAGGCGCCGGGCCACGATCCACAGGATGAGCAGGCCGGTGATCAGGAGGTTGTCATGCCGGCATTCCAGCCCGTAGGCCCACCAGGGGGCGAGGGTGCCCACCAGGGCGAGGGCCTTGAGCCCCGGGATCCCGCGCAGGCGGATGCCGGCGGCCTTGACCGTCAGGACGGCATTCACCCAGAAGAGGACCCAGAAGGTCACCCGGAAGATCTGGAACATGGAAGCCGAGTTGTCGGCCAAGCGACAAAGCAGGGAGAGCGGATAGAGGTGCAGCTGCCCCGAGGTGAAGAGGGTCCCCCGCCAGCCCTTGGCCAGGACGGCCGCCATGTAGACGGTCTGGGCCTCGTCCACCTGGTACACGCGGGTCATGGCCATGGCCAGGGTGGCGGCCATGAGCACCCCCACCAGGGCCAGCCACGGCCAGGCACGGCTCGTCCAGGGCGGGGTCACCTGTTCCATCGCGATCCTCCGTGCCCGGGCCGCCCCGGGTTCAGCATCCCAGGCTCTCCAGGGCTTCCATGATGGCCAGCACGTGGCCCTTGACGCTGACCTTGGGCCAGGCCTTCCGGACGATCCCCTGGGGATCGATGAGGAGGGTGGACCGGATGATGCCTTCCATCTCCTTGCCGTACATCACCTTCTTGCCGAAGGCGCCCATGGGCGCCAGGAGGGCCTTTTCGGGGTCGACCAGGAGGGGGAAGGGGAGCTCATGCTTGCCGGCGAACTTCTGGTGGCTGGCGGCGGAGTCCCGGGAGATCCCGTAGACGAGGACGCCCTTGGCCTGCAGCCGGGCCCAGTTGTCGCGGAAGTCGCAGGCCTCGGTGGTGCAGCCGGGGGTGGAATCCTTCGGATAGGCGTACAGGACGGTCCAGTGCCCGGCGAAGGTTGCCGGGGTCACGGTGTTCCCCAGATGGTCCGCCAGGGAGAAGGAGGGGAGGGGTTTTCCGACTAGGCTCACAGGGCCTCCACGCAGAAGGGCAGGTTAACACTCTGGTAGGATTCTGTCTGGAGGCCCTTTGGACAGACCGCTTCGACAGTGGACGCCCTGGTGGTGGAAGCTCGTTGCGCCGCACCGGCGGGTCCTCGCCCTGGGACTTTCGGCCACCGTGATCTGCAGCCTCGCCGCGGCCTGGGTGCCCTACTGGTCGGGCCGGGCCGTGCGCGCCCTGGAGCAGAGCCGCTGGCACGCGAGCCGGGTCGACCTGGCCTGGATGCTGGGCTTCACCCTGGTGGCCGGCGTGGGGCGCTACCTCATGCGCAACACCCTCATCGGCCTGAGCCGGGACGTGGAGCGCCGCCAGCGCGAGCAGCTCTACGACTCCCTCCTGGCGCGCCCCTTCTCCTTCTACGAGCAGAACCTGATCGGCGACCTCATGAGCCGCCTCGGGGACGACGTGAACACCGTGCGCATGGCCACGGGCCCCGGTCTCATGAGCCTCCTCCAGACCGCGAGCATCCTGCCCATGACCCTGGTGCTCATGGTGCATGCCAGCCCGCGTCTCGCCCTGGCCGTCATCACGCCCTTCACCTTCCTGGGGGCGGGGTTCTACGTCATCGGCAAGTGGAGCCACCGGCTCCAGCAGAAGATCCAGGTGGTGACCTCCCAGCTGAACACCTTCAGCCACGAGACGATCTCGGGCGAGAAGGTGGTCCAGGCCTTCGGGCTGGAGGAGCTCCGCGTGGGAATCTTCGAGGACCTCAGCCGGACCCAGGCGCGCATGAGCATCCGCCAGACGATGCTCTTCGGCGCCTACATGCCCCTCTCGGCCTTCACCACGGGCCTGGCGGCCCTGGCCCTGGTGGCCTACGGCGGCAGCCTGGTGCTCCAGGGGAGCCTCAGCCTGGGCGACCTCACGGCCTTCACGGGATACCTCGCCGCCCTGGCCTGGCCCATCATGTCCCTGGGCTGGTCCGCCAACCTCTTCCAGCGGGGAAGCGCCGGACAGGAGCGCATCGACCAGGTCCTGGCCTTCCCGGGGGAATTCCTGCCGGACCTCAAACCCATCGTCCTCCACCCCGGCCCCGCCGGCATGACCCTGCGCGGGGCGGTGCACCGTTTCGATTCCGGCCGGGGCATCGGTCCCATCGACGTGGATCTGCCTCCCGGCTCGCGCCTGGCGGTGGTCGGCGGCATCGGCTCGGGCAAGACCGTCCTGCTGCAGGTGCTGGCCGGGCTCCGGGTCCTGCAGTCCGGCTCGCTGGAACTGGACGGCAGGACGCTGGATCAGGCCCTTCTACGCGAGCACTGGGCGGGCATCGGCTGGGTGCCCCAGGAGGCCTTCCTCTTCTCCCTTTCCCTGCGGGAGAACCTGGCCCTCGGCCGGCCCGGGGCCACCGAGGAGGAGCTGTGGGAGGTGGCCCGGGTGGTGTGCCTGGACGACCTCATCCGGCGGCTTCCCGGCGGTCTGGACACGGTGGTGGGCGAACGGGGCGTGATCCTCTCCGGCGGCGAACGCCAGCGCACCGCCCTGGCCCGGGCCCTGCTCCGCAAGCCCCGGCTGCTGCTCCTGGACGACGCGCTGTCGGCGGTGGATTCCGAGACCGAGTCGAGGATCCTGGAGAACCTCCGGGGCTTCCTGGGGGACACCACCCTCGTGCTGGCCACCCACCGCGTGTTCGTGGCCGAGCTGTGCGACCGGGTGCTGGTGCTGGAGGACGGCCGGGCCGTGCAGGCCGGGACGCCTCACGAGCTGGCGGCGGAACCGGGGCACTACCAGCGGATCAAGCGCCTGCAGAGCCTGGAGCGGGAGATCCTGGGAGAGGCGGTCAGCTGATCCCATTCGGGATCGTGACGGACGCCTCTTATCCTTTGCGGGTGCGGCGGGCCATGTGGTCGGGGTTGTCCATCCACTTGGCCATGGCTTCGGGCTCGATCGTCATGCGCATCACCACGGCGTCCGAATCGTCGGCGGAGACCAGGAGCAGTTCCATCTGCTCGCCCTTGGGGCGGGCGTAGATGAGCGTCACTTCCCGGCTGGCCTGTGACGCCACCCGCACGAAGGGCTGGAAGCCGGGCCCCGCTGCCTCGGCCACGACCTTCTCGAAGTCCGCGTCCAGGGGCGAGGTCCGTCCTTCGAAGATCGCCATCTTGAGGTGCGAGACGCCCAGCTCATGGCGGATGTGGCGGCCGGCGAGCCACATCACGAAGCCCATTCCCCAGAAATCCTGCCGGTGGTAGTGGGCGGAAACCTGGCCGACGATACGCTGGAAGTCGGGGTCCTTGGCCTGCGCCGGAACCGCCAGGAGGAGGCAGGCCAGGAGAAGGGAGAGGACGCTACTTCTTGCCATCGCGGTGCTCCTTCCCGTCGCCGATCTTGGGGATGCCGAGCTTGCCTTCCAGGGCGCCCAGCTTCTTGAGGTCGATGGGGCCCACGAGGTTCACCACCACAAGCTCCTTGGGGCCGGTGACGAGGATGGCCAGGCCGCGGATGCCGCCCTGGTCCGGGTCGCCCATGACGAACACCCCCACGTCGCCGTCCTTGCGGCTCTGGACGCCCACGATGCGGTTCCAGGCGGGGGGCTGAAGCTGGGCGCGGATGGACTCCACGTCGGCCTTGGAGTAGGCGTCGGCCTTCTCGAATTCGAAGGTCTTCACGTAGATGCCCTGGAGCTTGTCGACGATACCCTTGGTCTCCTTGTCCTCGCCCAGGAACTGGGTGGCCATGCGCAGCGTGGCGCCGTCGAGGGTGATGTCCACCACCTCGGAAGCGCTGGCGGCGAGCTTCTCGAGGCCCTGGATCTGGAGGCGGGGGGACTGGGCCCGGGCCGGGGCCCAGAGGGCCAGGACCAGGATGGGAATACGGAAATGCGAGAGGTTCATGGCTGCTCCTGGGGAGGCGCGATCCTGCGGAAGGCGCCATTGAGGCGTTCACTGCTGATCTGGAGGGCGAGGACGAGCTGGGCC
>DBME01000270.1 GCA_002298155.1 Holophagaceae bacterium UBA706
CAATGAGGCTCAAAGCCCTTTCCCTTGTCGATTTGCCTTTGAGGTTGGCCGCACCGTACTCGGTCACCACGTATTCGGTGTCCATCCGCGGGTCCGTCACAAGGCTGGTAATGCGCGGCACAATCCGGGAGACCGTGCCGTTGTGCGCCGTCGAATAGAGCGCCAGAACGGATTTGCCGCCCGGCGAATCGAACNNCCCCGCATGAAGTCGAGCGCCCCGCCGGTTCCGCTGAATTCGTGCCATTGCATCGACTCCGCGCTGACCTGCCCGTAAAGATCGATCTCGAGCGCCGAATTGACCGAAACCATGTTGGTGTTTTTTGCGATAACTGCAGGATGGTTCACATGGGAGGCCGGATAGCTCTCCATCGAGGGATTGTCGTGCATCAACTCATNNGGATAGCTCTCCATGGAAGGGTTGTCGTGCATCAGTTCATAGAGGCGCCGGTTGCCCAAGGCGACCGTAAACACATGCTTCCACCGGTGCAGCGTCTTCTGCCTTCCGTTTGCAACCCCGCTCTCGATGAGATCGGCCATCCCGGCGGTCGACAGTTCCGTATGGATGCCCAGGTCCTTGTGGCCTCCAAGATACCGGCAGACGGCGTTTGGAATCCCCCCTATGCCCAGCTGGATAGTCGCTCCATCCGGGATGAGTTCGGCGACGGTCTTCCCGATGGCTTCGTCTTCCGGAAGCGAGGGATGTTCGGCCGGCTCCAGGAGCGGCACGTGGTTTTCCACGATTTTGTCCACCTCGGAGACGTGAACGAGGGAATCTCCGAAGACCCTGGGCATGTTTTCGTTCACCTCCACGATGCTCGTTCCGCACGAGCGGATCACCGCGGAAGCATAGTCGTTGTTCGTGCCCAGGCTGAAATATCCCGCCTTGTCCATCGGCGAAACCGTGATGACGAATGTGTCTATGGGAATGAATTCGGTGAAGAGCCGGGGAGTCTGGTAGAAATAGCTGGGAACGTAGCTCAGGACTTTTTTCCCGGAGCGCATCTGCATGTCCCGGATGCGCCTGTCCACGTCGGTCATGAAAAGGGGGCAGGGGTGCACGGCATGGAGTACATCGTCCGCCAGGACGGTCTCCGCGGCATGCTTCATGGCCAGCTTGTAGTAGATCCGGATGTCTTCGAGGCTGCCGCTGCGAATCCGCGAAGCGATTGCGGTCAGCAGGGCGGGAGGCTGGCCGGCCGCCATCCCGAAAGAAAGCGAACTGCCGTTCTTAATTCCGCCTATCGCTTTCTCGGGGGTGGTGAGCTTCTTTTCGTACAAACTTCGCGCATTTGTCACAGGTCCTCCATTTGCTTCCGGAAAGTTTACTTTTCCCCGTTCGCATGACCGGGATCGGTCACCCGCTCAGACCAACAAATCGGCGCAATGCCGGTTCATGTTGAAGGAATACTTCAGATATACCGGTGGAGGGATGTGGGACTATATTACCTGCTTATCTTTTTCTTTTCTACATATATCACTAATATCACTAACCTGTGCAGCGATCATAAAGCCAAAGGAATCGCGGCTGGAAGCCTCTCCCACAAAATACTGGAACTACCCTGTAGTACTTTAGAGTTCGTTCTTCTTCGCGGCTTCGCGCCTTCGCGTGGGAAAAACGAAACGCCGGCTCATTGGGAAAAACATCTCGCCAGGGACCACCCACTTTCCAAGAAGGTCAAATCGATTACCTTCGCGTCTTTCTTGGTTGGTATTCACCGGACGGCGAATGCGTATCGCCCCGGCCCTCATTTGAAGCCGTACTTTTTGAGCTTGTAGCGGAGCATTCTTTCGCTGAGGCCAAGAATCTTTGCCGCCTGCGTCTGGTTGGAACCGGCTTTATCCATGGCTTCCAGGACCATCTGCCGTTCCAGGGCCTCCAGCGCGTAATGGAGTTTTCCCCCGGAAGGCCCCTTGTCCGGCGGATTGCATGCCTCTTCGGCCTGGAAGGGAAGGTCTCCCGAATAGATTACCGGCCCGCGCGTTATGACCACCGCACGTTCAATGATGTTTTCGAGTTCCCGGACGTTGCCGGGCCAGGGGTAGGCCTGGAGCACCTGCACGACGGAATTGGGCAGGTCCAGCTCGGGGCGTCCCAGCCGCTGGCACACGCGCTGCAGGAAGGCCTGGGCCAGGACGGGGATGTCCTCCTTGCGGTGGGCCAGGGGAGGGACGGTGATGGGGAAGACGTTGAGGCGGTAGTAGAGGTCCTCGCGGAACCGCCCGCCGCCCACGTCCTTGGCCAGGTCGCGGTTGGTGGCGGCGATGACGCGCACGTCCACCTTGAGGGTGCGGTCGCCGCCCACGCGCTGGAATTCACCGTCCTGGAGCACCCGCAGCAGCTTGGCCTGGACCTCCGGGGAGAGTTCGCCCACCTCATCCAGGAAGAGCGTCGCGCCGTCGGCCACCTCGAAGCGGCCCTTGCGCTGGCCCTGGGCGCCGGTGAAGGCCCCTTTCTCGTGCCCGAAGAGCTCGCTCTCCGCCAGGCCCGGGGGCAGGGCGGCGCAGTTGATCTTCACGAGGGGGCGGTCCTTGCGGGGGCCCAGCTTGTGGATGGCCTCGGCCACCAGCTCCTTGCCGGTGCCGGTCTCCCCCTGGATGAGCACGGTGGTGTCGGAGGGGGCCACCTGCCGGATGCGGAAGTGCAGGTACTTGATGGCGTCGCTCTGCCCGAGGATCTCGCTGGAGCCGTGCACGGCCTGGATCTTCTCGCGGTAGTAGGTGTTCTCGGCCTCCAGCTGGTCCTTGAGGAGCCCGATCTTCTCGTAGGCCTGCACCAGCTCCAGCTCGTCCTTCTTGCGGGCGGTGATGTCGCGCAGGCTGCCCCGGGTCCCGGCCAGGAGCTCACCGCCCAGACGCACGGGGTTGTTGGACTGCTCCACCCACTTCACCTGCCCGTCCCGGGCGCGGATGCGGAAGGCGAGGGCGGCCTGTTCGCTGCCGGCCAGTGCCGCGGCCTGGTTCGCCTTCCAGAGGCGGAGATCCTCGGGCAGCACGAGCCGCTCCATCATCGCCGGGTCCTCCTTGAAGGCCGAGGGAGGATGGCCGCTCACCGCCTCGCAGGCGGGGGAGACGTATTCGAAGGTGCCGTCGGGGCGCTGCCAGAACTCCCAGTCGTGGGTGAAGTCGGCCACGGTGCGGTACCGCTCCTCGGCGCCCACCAGGGCCGCCTCCACGCGCTTGCGTCGGCGCAGCTGGATGACCAGGCCCGCCACCAGGAGGGTCTGGGCGGTGATGACGGCCAGCGCGCCGCTGATCTCCTTCCAGTAGGTGTCCCACAGGGAGGGCTTGCGGAAGCGGATGGTGCTTCCCGCGGGCAGGCTGCGGTCGTGGATGCCCCACCGGTCCAGCTCACGCGCGTCGAACAAGGGCGCGGCGCCCGCGTCCCGGTCCAGGGGCACGGTGCCCGCGGGCTGGCCGTCCAGCACCCGCAGCCCCAGCTCCGCCGAGGCCCGGCCCGACAGTTCCATGCTGAGCAGCACGCCGCCCAGGATGCCGTCGCCCAGGTCCTCGCCCACCACCCCGAAGACGGGGCGCCGGCTGGCCTTGGACAGGCGGGTCAGGCCCTCGTTGGTGGTGAAGTCCTGGCCCGCCGCGTCGCGCAGGAGGCTGCCGTAGAGCACGAGGGTGTCGTCGGGCAGGGACGCGAGCCGGGTCTCCATCTGCTCCAGGGAGAGGTCGTTGAGGTAGTCGATGGCCACGCGGCCCTCGAACTCCTTGAAGATGATCCGCCCCATCTCGGCCTGGCCCCGCTCGTAGGCGCTGGCGCCCAGGATCACCTCGATGCGCCGGGTGGCGGGGAACATGGAGAGCATAAGGTCGATGGTGCGCGGGGCGTTGCGGGCCGGCAGGGCCCCGGTGACCTCGGGGCGGACCTTGCGGGCGGCCTCCACGAAGCGTTCGGCCACGTAGCAGGTCACCATGGGCACCCCCTCCAGGAGGTGGCGCGACACGGCGAAGTCCAGGGCGGCGGGACCCACGGGGATCAGGAGGTCCACCTTGCGCTGGCCGTACTTCTCCTTGTAGAGCGTGAGCAGGCTCGATTCGTAGGTGGCCCCCCCGAAGCGGTCCAGGCCCGTGTACTCGTTGTAGACGTCCACGGGGATGGGCGAGCCCTTCTGGAGCCGGCCGAGGATGGCGGTGGTGAGCTCGTGCAGGCCGGGGGCCTCCGGGGGGATGGAGTGGAGGATGACCACGGTGCGCCGGGGGTGGCCAGGGGCGGCCCAGGCGAAGGTGCAGGCCAGGAGGAGGCCCAGGAGCATGCCGAGCCGGAACCGGCCCGGCCTGGAAGACCCGATGACCACGGAACCCAAGCGACCTCCTCCCTGAAGGGGATAGCCGAAGATAGCAGACCTCGGCGGGGTTCTGTCAGCATAGGGAAGCCCCCTCGTCATGCCCGGAGATCCCATGCCGTTCCGCCGAACCGCCCCGACAGCGCTCCTGCTCCTGGGCCTCGCCTGCTCACGGGAACCCCAGGAGTTCAAGAAGGGCATGGACGCCTTCCAGCGCCAGGATTACGCCGCGGCCATGGCCCTCTGGCAGCCCCTGGCCGAGAAGGGCCTCGCCCAGGCCCAGGTGTCCCTGGCCGAGATGTTCGCCCGGGGCGACGGCGTGCCGCGCAACATGGCCGAAGCCGCGAAGTGGTACCGCCTCGCCGCCGACCAGGGCGTGGTCAAGGCCCAGGTGCAGATGGCCTGGATGTGCGCCCAGGGCGAGGCCGTGAAGAAGGACCCCGCCGAGGCCGCGCGCTACTACCGCATGGCCGCCGACAAGGGCAACGCCCTGGCCCAGTACAACCTGGCCGTGATGCTCGACAAGGGCGAGGGCGTGGAGCGCAATCCCGCCGAGGCCCTGAAGTACTACCGCAAGGCCGCCGACCAGGGCGACCCCAACGCCCAGTTCCTGGCGGGATGGTTCTACGCCCGGGGCGAAGGCGGCCCCAAGGATCCCGCCCAGGCCGTGAACCTCCTCACCAAGGCGGCGGGGCAGGGCATCGCCGGGGCCCAGTCGCTCCTGGGCTGGATGTACGAGACCGGCGAGGGCGTGGCCGCCGACCCGGCCCAGGCCGCCGCCTGGTACCGCAAGGCCGCCGAGAAGGGCGACCCCCTGGCGGAATGCCAGATGGGCGCCATGGCCGCCACGGGCACCGGCATGGCCAAGGACCCGGCCCAGGCCGCCAAGTACTACCGCCTGGCCTCCGAGCACGGCAATGCCGTGGCCCAGGCCGCCCTGGGGTGGATCCTGGAACGGGGCGACGGCGTGCCCAAGGACCTGGTGGAAGCCCTCAAGTGGACCCGCAAGGCCGCCGAGCAGGGCTCCGCCGACGCCCAGTGCCACCTGGGCGCCCTCCTGGCCAAGGGGGTCGGCGTGCGCAAGGATCCCGTGGAAGCGGTGCAGTGGTACCGCAAGGCCGCGGACCAGGGCCTCGCCCAGGCCCAGGCCCTCATGGGCGCCGCCTGCCTCCAGGGCGAGGGCGTGGCCCGCAGCCCGCAGGAGGCCTACGTGTGGTTCCTCCTGGCCAAGGCCGGCGGCGACGCCCCCTCCGCCCAGGCGGTGGAGCGCATGGAGAAGGAGCTGCCCCCCGAGGCGGTGGCCGAAGGCCAGAAGCGGGCCTCCGAAGCCTGGAAGAAACGCCCCTGACGCCAGGCGTTTGGGCCCGGTAGAATTCGAACCATGGCGCCACGGCTCACGCGGGTTCTGCTCCTGGACAACCTGGATTCCTTCACCCACAACGTGGCCCAGGGCCTCGTGGAGGCGGGGGCGCAGGTGGAGGTCCTGCGCCGGGACCAGGCCACCCTGGCCGATCTGCGCGCAGCGGGGCCGGACCTGCTGGTGCTGTCCCCGGGCCCCGGCCGCCCCGAGGACGCCACCCTGGCCCTGGAGGCCGCGCGGGCCTTCGCGGGCCGCATCCCCATCCTGGGCGTGTGCCTGG
>DBME01000022.1 GCA_002298155.1 Holophagaceae bacterium UBA706
GGCCTGCTGCGCCGACGCCCCTGCCCCCTCCTGCGCCTGCGGCCTACCCGGCCCCTCCCGGCGGGAACCCCTCCGCCTCTCCACCTGGATCCGGTGGGGGGTTCCCGTCGTGGCGGCGGGCAGCGCCCTCTACGTCGCCCTGGAACCCCTGGCCAACGCCCTCACCGAGCGCGTGCTGGGCCTGCCCCTGGCCTCCCGTCTCGGCGGGGCGGTGGCCTTCTTCCTGTACGACGCGCCCAAGGTGCTCCTGCTCCTGGCCGGGGTGACCTTCCTGGTGGCCTTCCTCCAGAGCTACCTGAGCCCCGAGCGCACCCGGGCCTTCCTGAGCCGGCGGCGTGGGTCCGTGGGCAGCGTGCTGGCGAGCCTGTTCGGGATCATCACCCCCTTCTGCTCCTGCTCGGCGGTGCCGCTCTTCATCGGGCTGGTGAGGGTGGGCGTGCCCCTGGGGGTGACTTTCAGCTACCTCGTGGCCGCGCCCATGATCAACGAAGTGGCGCTGGTGCTCCTCTGGGCCATGTTCGGATGGAAGATCGCCCTGATGTACGCCGGCACCGGCGTGCTCCTGGCGACCCTGTCCGGCTGGATCATGGGCCTCATCGGCATGGAATCCAGCGTGGAGGACTGGGTGCGCCAGGAGCGCACCGCGGCCCAGGCGCCGGTGGCGCGCCGCCTGTCCCTGGAGGAGCGCCTGGCCGCGGGCCTCGACGGCACCCTGGAGACCGTGGGCAAGGTGTGGCCCTACGCCCTGGCGGGCATCGGCGTCGGCGCCTTCCTGCACGGCTACATCCCCGAAGGGTTCCTGGCCGGCTTCATGGGCAAGCAGGCCTGGTGGACCGTGCCCCTGGCCGTGGTGATCGGCATCCCGCTCTACGCCAGCACCGCCGTGGTCCTGCCCATCGTCACGACCCTCCTGGCCAAGGGGGCCTCCCTGGGCACCGTGCTGGCCTTCATGATGGCCGTCACCGGCTTGTCCCTGCCCGAGACCATCCTCCTGCGCCGGGTCCTCAAGCCCCGCCTCATCCTGGTCTTCCTGGGCGTGGTGGCGGCGGGGATCCTGGGCATCGGCTTCCTTTTCAACGCCCTGATCTGATCCCGTGAGAAACCCCTTGCTCTTAATTTCTAGAATTTCAGAATTGACCCATGCGACCCGCCGATCCCGTCCTCGAACTCCACGTGCAGCGCCTGAAGGCCCTGGGCCACACCGCGCGCCTGTCCATCGTGAGGGTGGTGGTCCAGGGGCCCGAGGAGGGCACCCCCGTGGGCGAGATCCTCGCGCAGCTTGGCATCCCCGGATCCACCCTCAGCCACCACCTGTCCGAGCTCACCCAGGCCGGTCTCCTCCGGGCCACCCGCCAGGGCACCACCATCCGCTATGCCGTTGATTTCGAGAACCTGAGAGCACTCACCACCTACGTCTGGCAGGACTGCTGCCGCGGGGGCGCCCGCGAAGGCGGCTGCGCCTGCGAGGAGACCTCATGAAACCCTCAACCAATCCCATCCATGTGACGGTCCGCAGGACGTACGGCAGCATCGCAGCCCAGGGCGGCGGATGCTGCGGCCCCGCGTCCTCCTGCTGCGGAGGTGGACGTGCCGACGAGGTGGCCAAGGGCCTCGGGTACACCGATGCCGACCTGGCCAGCCTGCCCCAGGACGCCAACCTCGGCCTGTCCTGCGGCAACCCCACGGCCCTGGCCGCCCTGGCGGCGGGGGAGACCGTGCTGGACCTGGGCAGCGGCGCCGGGCTCGACGCCTTCCTGGCGGCCCAGCGCGTGGGACCGGCCGGCAAGGTCTTCGGCGTGGACATGACGCCGGAGATGCTGGCCAAGGCCCGGGCCAACGCCGTAGCCTTCCGGGAGCGCACCGGTCTGGCCAACGTCGAATTCCTGGAGGGCCAGATCGAGGCCATCCCCCTGCCCGACGCCTCCGTGGACGTGGTCCTGTCCAACTGCGTGCTGAACCTGAGCCCCGACCAGGGGCAGGTGTGGAAGGAGATCGCCAGGGTCCTGAAGCCGGGCGGCCGCGTCTCCATCACGGACATGGTGCTGCTGCGGCCCCTGCCCGAGGCGGTGCGCAAGGATGTGGAGGCCCTGGTGGGTTGCATCGCCGGCGCGGCGCTCAAGTCCGAACTGGTGGCCATGATCGGGGAGGCCGGGCTCGCCGGCCTGACCCTCGCCGCCAAGGACGGGGCCGTGGATGCCATGCTGCCTGCGGATGACCCCATGGCGCGGCACCTGCTGGGAATGCTGCCTTCCGGGACGAAGCCTTCCGATTTCGTGGCCAGCCTGGTCATCTCGGCCCGCAAGCCAGCCTAGATGCACCCCATCTCCCACCTGTTCCTCGGCTGGACCCTCGCCAACCTGGCGGGGCTGGACCGCCGTGACCGCATGCTGGTGACGGTGGCCGGCGTGATTCCGGACCTGGACGGGCTGGGGGTGGTGGTGGACATCGCCACGGAAGGCACGCGGCACCCCACCTGGTACTACGACCAGTACCATCACCTCCTGGGGCACAACCTGGCCTTCGGGCTGGCGCTGCTGGTCCTGGCGATCCCCCTGGCCCGCCGCCGTGTGGGCACGCCACTGCTGGTCCTGCTGAGCTTCCACCTGCACCTGCTGGCGGATATCCTGGGCAGCCGGGGGCCGGATGGGTACCAGTGGCCCATCCCCTATCTCCTGCCCTTCAGCAAGGCCTGGACGCTCACCTGGAGCGGCCAGTGGGAGCTCAAGGCCTGGCCCAACGTGGTGGCCAGCCTGGTGATGATGGCGCTGGCGCTCTGGTGGAGCTGGAAGCGGGGGCGTTCGCCCCTGGAACTGGTCTCCCGGCGGGCGGATGCCCGTCTGACCGAAACCCTGCGCGCCCGTTTCGGCGTGCCGGGCTAGTCCTTCGATCCCGTCGCGCCGGCACCCTGGAGCTCCTCCATCTATGAGACGAGCCTGAAGGACGTTCGCAAGCATTTCCCTCGGCGATCCTCGGTTCCTCGGCGCCTCGGC
>DBME01000036.1 GCA_002298155.1 Holophagaceae bacterium UBA706
GCCCCGTGCCCGCCTTCGTCAGGGGCACCGTCATCACGCCCCTGATCCCTTCCAGCGACGGCGGCACCGTGACTGCCTATGCCATCAATCCGCCCCTGCCCCAGGGCCTCGCCCTGGACGCCGTCACGGGGGTCATCTCGGGCACGTACCTGGTCATCGCGCCCTCCTCCATCTACACCGTCACCGCCAGCAACGCCACCGCGTCGGCCACCGCGCAGGTGACGCTCCAGGTGAACGACATCCCCCCTTCCAACCTGGCCTACCCCCAATCCTTCCTCACCCTCAACAAGAACACCCCCATCACCCCCATGGCCCCCACCAGCGGCGGCGGCGCCGTCACCGGCTTCACCGTGGCTCCGGCCCTCCCCGCGGGGCTGACGCTGGACCCCGGCACGGGCCAGGTCTCCGGCACGCCGACCACCATCACGGCCCAAGGGAACTACCTCGTCACCGCCCGCAACTCCGGCGGCACCACCACGGCCTACCTGGTCATCAAGGTGCTGGAGGCCCTGCCCGTCGTGGCCTACGCCCCGGCCGCCATGGTCTTCACCGCAGAGACGGCGGTGTCCCCGATCCTGCCACCGCGGGTCCTCCGATCATCCACGGGCTTCACGATCCTTCCCGCCCTTTCCCAGGGGCTTGTTTTCGATACCGCCACGGGCTCGATCCAGGGAACGCCCCCCGCGATCCTGCCCAAGCAGTTCTACTCCGTCTGGGCCGCGGGCCCCGGGGGCACGGTGATGACCACCTTCTCCATCCAGGTGGTGGCTCGTCCGCCGGCATTCAGCTACCAGCCCAGCACGGCCGTCCTCACCCAGTTCGCCCCCATGACCCCCCTCGCCCCCATCAGCACCGGCGGGGCCATCGGGACCTACCGCATCGGCCCCGAGGGCCTGCCGCCCGGGCTGGACATCAACCACACCACCGGCGTGATCTCAGGCACCCCCCTGGGATTCTCGTCGCAGGCCTCCTACACGATCCTAGGCGTCAACACCGGCGGCCAGGCCTCAGCCACCATCACCTTGACCGTCCTGCCCCAGGCCACGCAGATCCTCCAGCAGCCCACGGGCGCCTCCGCCCTGGTGGGGACCAGCGTCACCTTCACGGTGGCGGCCGCGGGGCCGCCCACGGGCAGCCTCGCCTACCAGTGGCAGAAGGACGGCACGGACATCTCCGGCGCCACGGGAACCTCCTATACCCGGAACAACCTCACCCTTGCCGACGCAGGCGCCTACCGCGTGGTGGTCACCGACAGCTTCGGGCGGAGCGTGTCCAGCGCCGGGGCCGTGCTCACCGTCACCCGGCCCGTGGCGCGGTACGCCTTCGTGGGCAACACCACGGACGGCACCGTGTCGGGCTTCACGGTCGACGCCGCCTCGGGAAGCCTCCGGCACAACGGGTACGTGCCCGCGGGGCCGGCCACGGGCATCAGCGGGACCCCCTCCATCCACGTGGTCGCGGAACCCACGGGGCAGCTGCTCTTCAAGGCGGACCGCAAGCTGGGCACCCTCACGACGTACCGCATCGGCAACCCGGACGGCTCCCTAACGGTCATCGGTCAGCCCGTCCCCATGGGTGGGGAGGTCCGCGCCCTGGCCCTGAGCCCCGATGGCACCTGCCTTTTCGTGGCCTGCCAGACCGGCTCCCTCACCGTCATCTTCCCCTACCACATCGATACCGCCGGGGGGAACCTCAGCGGCATAGGCTCGTCCTCCCTGATCCTATCGGGAGCCGCCGTCTCGGCCATGGCCATGGAGCCGTCGGGACGGTTCCTCTATGCGGCGGATGACCGGAACGCCCTGATCCAGGCCATCGCGTTCAATGCCACCACCGGCGACTTGACCCCCGTCGGCACCTTATCCGCCGGGGCCCAGCCCACCGCCCTCGCCGCCAACCCGGCGGGAACCGCCCTGTACGCCACCGACGCGGCCACCGGAAACCTGAACGCCTTCGCCATCAACGGCACCACGGGCGCGCTCACCTCCCTGGTCAGCCTCCCGGGCCAGGGGGACGCTCCCGGCGCCATCGCCGTGGACCCCGGGGGCCAGTTCCTCTACGTGGCCTGCGCCGGCATACCGAACGTGACCAGCGGATTCCTGCGCACCTACACCCTCGACGCCTCGGGCGTGCCGGGCGCCTCGCCCACCGCCATGGCCACGGGCCAGGGCGCCTGCGACCTCGTCTTCGATCCCACCGCCGGATTCCTCTACTCCGTGGAGCCCGGCACCGGCGAGGTGGCGGTGTTCCAGCGCAGCGCCGGTTCCGCGGTCCTCACCGAAGTCGGCCGGATCCGTGGCCGGGCGGGCCTGGCCTCCATCGCGCTGGTCCAGGGCTCCAGCCCCCTGACGCGCGCGCCCCGCTTCGCCTACAGCGCCAACGGCCAGTCCGCCACCGTCTCCGGCTTCCAGGCCGACGCCGTCACCGGCGTCCTGGCGCCCCTGGCAGGCGCCCCCGCCGCCACGGGGACGGGGCCCTCCGCCGTGGCCGTGGATCCCGGCGCCCGCTTCGCCTACGTCACCAACACCGGGGATGGCACCATCTCCCCCTTCACCGTGGGTTCGGACGGCACCCTGACGTCCTCGGGTTCCGCCGTGGCCACCGCCACCTTCCCCACCGAGCTCGCCATCGATCCCTCGGGGCGGTTCGCCGTGCTGGTGAACGGCGGTGACGCCAACGTGGCCTCCTATGCCATCGACCCGGGCACCGGCGCCCTCACCGCCCTGAACACCCAGGTGGGTCCCGGGGCCAATGGGCATCTGGCCCTGGATCCCACGGGGCGCTTCGCCTTCGTGGTGGCCAACGGCCACGTGGCGCCCCTTCTCCTGGATCCCTCCACGGGCAACCTGACCGCGCAGGCGCCCTCNNGCCCTCCATGGCCGCCTCCGTCGGCGCGAACGCCAGCGGCATCGCCGTGGCGCCCTCGGGGCGGTACCTCTACGTGTCGACCCTGTCCCAGGGCGGCGCCGGGTTGGACGCGGTGTCCTGGTACGCCATCGACCCCACCACCGGGGCCCTGGCCTCCGTGGGCCAGACGCCCTCCGGCGACGGCACGTGGAGCGTGGCGGCGGANNGAGGTTCGTCTTCACGCCGGGGTACGGCACGGGCAGCACGGGGAGCCTGTCGGTCTTCACGGTGGGGTCCGGCGGCGCCAGCCTCACCGCGGGCCCCACCGTCGCGGGCATCGCCAATGGGTCCACGGCCATGACGGTGGATCCCTCGGGCCGCTATGTGTACGTGGTGAACACCGCCGCCGGCAAGGTGAGCACCTACGCCATCGACGGCACCACCGGGGCCCTGACGCTCACGGGCTCCCCGGCGGCCACGGGGCAGAACCCGGGGCCGCTGGTGGTCACGGGGGTGATCCAGTAGAACTAGCGCCCGCAGGGGCGGGTCGACCCGTCCGCCGCCACGTAGGCGCAGGAGGCCTCGTCGCAGCAGGTCATGCACACGCGCTTGCAGGCCTCGAAGCCCGTGAGCTCCACGTCGCTGGACAGGAATCCGGGCAGGGCCGGTTCGTCGCGCATGAGGTCGGTACTGAGGTACTTCTTGTTGTCGTCCGAGAAGATCGTCACCACCACGGCGTCGGGGCCGAGCTCCTCGCGCACCTTGATGGCGCCCAGGAGGTTCGCGCCGCTGGAGATGCCCACGCCCAGGCCCAGCTGGGAGGCCAACATGCGCGCCATGATGATGGCGTCCCCGTCGTCCACCGCCACCACCTTGTCCACCTCGTCCAGCTTGACGATGGAGGGGATGAACTCGTCGGAGATGCCCTGGATGCGGTGCTTGCCCACCTTGTGGCCCGTGGAGAGCGTGGGGGAGTTGCTGGGCTCGAGCGGGTGGACCTTCACGGAGGGGCGCATGCTCCGCAGGTAGCGACCCACGCCCATGATGGTGCCGCCCGTGCCCACGCCGGCGATGAAGGCATCGGGGAGCAGGCCCTGGAACTGCAGCTGCCACCAGATCTCGGGCCCGGTGGTTGCCTTGTGGGCGGCCACGTTGTCCTCGTTGGAGAACTGGCAGGGCAGGAAGCAATCAGGCGTGGCGGCCGCCAGTTCCTCGGAGAGGCGGATGCTCCCCAGGAAGCCCCCCTCCTCCTTGCTCACCAGGCGGATGGTGGCGCCCAGGCTGCGGATGAGGTCCTTGCGCTCCTGGCTCATCCAGTCCGGCATGAAGATCGTCACCGGGTGCCCCATGGCCCGCCCCAGGGCCGAGAAGGAGATGCCCGTGTTGCCGCTGGTGGCCTCGGCGATGGGCGCCCCCGGCTTGAGAACACCCCGCTCGTAGGCCCGGCGCAGCACGTGCAGGGCCATGCGGTCCTTGATGCTGCCGGTCATGTTGAGGTTCTCCGCCTTGGCGAAGACCCGGCCGGGACGGCCCTTGTAGGTGTAGTGCACGGCCAGCAGGGGCGTGTTGCCCACCAGGTGGCCGAGGTCCTTGAGTCTGCGGGGGATGTCCAGGGTCGTCACGGGGGGCCTCGCGGAAAGGGGTCGTCCGGCCTGAAAGGGGGCCGGGGTAATCAGGCTCCCAGGGGTGGGGGGGAAATTGAATTGCACACAATTGGGAAAATTGACCACACAAGACCTGACGGGCCTGGAGGGCCCTCGGCAGGTCTCAGGCCGTCCCTTTGGAGCGATGCCAGACCGATCTCACGCGCTCTGCTTGATCAGGCTTTCCACAGGGATTCCAAAGGAGGCATGAAGATTCCGAATCATGGCGAGCGTGAGAGGGCGCGTTCGATTCAAAACCTCATACACCCGGTTCAATCGCCCAATGGCAGGTTCCAAATCCTTAGGGCTAAGCCCACGCTGCTCCATTACGAACTTGATGGCTTCAATGGGATCGGGCAGGTCCATGGGGAAGTGAGTTCGCTCGTAAGCTTCCACGAGGGTCACGAGCACATCCAGACGATCTCCTTCGGGCGAATCCGCCCTGGCGGTCATAAGGGTCTCGATCTCGCGCAGAGTTGCGCGATAGTCGGCTTCGGAGTGAATCGGTTTGATGTCCATGGGTTTCTCCCTAGATGCTCTGGGCGTCGATCTGGTCGTACTGGCGATGGGAACCGATGAACCTGATGTAGACCACGCGGTAGGGGTAGTTGATCCAGGCGACGAGCCTGTATTTGTTGCCTGCGATGTTAAAGACCACTCGCCCATCCTGGAGGATGCTGGCACTGCCAAACTCGGCTTTCACTTCGGTAGGCGATTGCCAATCCGCGTGTTTGACCTCCTCGTGCCATGCCAGGAGCGGCTGCTTAGCGTCCGGGTGGCGTGCCCAGAACGTTTTCAAGGTGGAAAGGGCAATCAGCCTCATGCGGAAATCTAGTCCCAATTTGGGACTAAGTCAATGGATTCCATTCGGGCCTTCGACCGCATTCGAGGTCGCTGGGGAAGATCGGCGCAGGGATGCTCAGGATCGCAACTTCAACGTAAGCACCTCCAACCCCTCCAAACGTGAGGTGCTCAAATCAAACCGTTCAAGGGTGGTCTGCCCCAGAAGGGAGGCGCACTTATCGAGCACCACGACCTGGACATCCGTCAGGCTGTAGGGGCCGAGCCGGAGGTGAGGCAGCACGAACTGCATCCCGGTGGCCGTGCGCCCATCGGCAGTTCGCATGTCCACCCGCTTGGCATTCCCAGGGATGGTGAACCCCAGCAATTCCAATACCTGCTTAGACATTGTCGTGTGGGTCGCTCCCGTATCGATCAAGAAGGGGATGGATTCCCCCTTCTGTCCCAGGGCGACGGAATAGTAGTGCCCACCGAGCTTGGTGGATTTCAGGCCGACCGGGGAGATTTCCGAAGGCGGCGGCAAGGTGGCCGCGATGGCCATGCGCTTGCCCTGGAAGTAGGGCTGTTCGCCTCGGCTTTCGAGCTGCTCGTCGAAGCTCGCCAGCAGGGAGAGGGCTTCATAGGAGCGGTCCTGCTTCACCAGGATCCTGGCCAGGTCCCCCCGCACGTCCACCAGGGAAGGCACCAGGGCCAGCGCGCGGTAGTTCCAGACGATCGCCTCGTCCGAGCGGCCGAGAGCATCGAGGCTCCGGGCATGGTAGGCGAAGAGATCGTAGGTCCCTTCCCCCTCGCGGGTGAGGGCGTCATAGATGGCGATGGCCTCGCGGTGCTTGTTGGCCGAGGTCAGCACGAAGGCCAGGTTGGCGCGGAGCTTGATATCACCGGGCTGCTGGCTTACCAGCCTGCGATAGCACCGTTCCGCGCGGGAATAGTCGCCTGATCGCATGCTCTGGATGGCCTCATCGCGGAGATCCGCGGCGTCCTGCCCCCCCGCGAAGGCAAAGAGCCCTTTGGGCAAGGGGCTTTCCTTGCCGCCATACATCGTCATCGCCACCATCATGCTGATGACGGAAAGGGCGGCCGCGATGGGGAGGGCCAGGATCGTGATGCACCAGGCGGACCCGCGCACGGATTCCCCCTCACGATCCGGGTCGCCGGCGGTCCTCAGGCCCCTGGCCAGGGAAACACCCGCGGCAATCCCCAACCCGAGGGCCACGGACGAAAGGAGCACGGAGAGCACCGGCACCCGGAAGAGACCGACGAGCCCCACGCACCCCAGCGCGCCCAGCCCAAGGTAACGCGCCCAACGGCTGCCGGCGGATTCCAGGGGTTCGATGTTCCCCAGGCACCCCTCGGAGGGCGGCATCACGTGAAGGGGCTCGTTTGTCGGGGGTTCAAGGGGCGAAAGCGGCTCCTTGGTCATGGGGTGCTCCGTTCGAGGCGCCCAGAAGAGCGCATCTGGCCTTGATCCAGATGTCCGGGTGCGGGCGAGGTGAAAACCATCCTACCGGAGGTTGGACCGATCCGGCATGCGGGGGTTGATTCGGGAGGCCAGACGGGGGGCATTTTTCGGTGTCCCTCGACAACAGGCCCTCCTCAATCCGCCATCCCCGTGATCTGCACATTGCAGACCTTCCACTCCCCGCCCACCCGCACGTAGGTGTCGATGTAGCGGTAGTGCGACCCGAAGGGCTTCCCCTGGTAGCTCCCCGTCATGCGGGTCCGGCCGCAAAGCAGGGCGCAGTCGCCGTAGATCCGGATATCGAAATCCTCCACCGAATAGGGGTTGATGACGAGATCGGGGGAGACGATGTCCTTGAGGAACGCCGCCCGGTCCGCGATCTCCCCGGTCTTGCCGATGTGGCGGAAGTCCGCGCTCATGTTGGCGGCGATGGCCTTGAGATCCTTGCGGATGATCGCCTGGTCCCAGGCGTCGGCCTGACGCTTCAGGGAAGCGGCCAGGGAGGCGTCCGGCGCGGCCGGGTTCGTCGAGGAACAACCGAGCGACAGCGAGGGTGCGAGCACCACCGCCGCGGCGAGGGAAAGGAAGAGAGCCGATCGGGGAACCCTGTTCATGGTCACTCCGGAAGCGATGGGAAGCAGGTGGGGACACGAACATTCTAGTCTTTTTCGGCGCCCATCCCGGGTCCACAATGGCGGAACTTCGGTGACGCCATGCCTTCCAGAACCGCCCCTGCCCCCGCCCCCTCCCCCCGTTCCGCCTCCGGCGGCGCCCGGTTCCTCGCGCTCCTGCGCGGCATCAACGTGGGCGGCAAGCACCTGCTGCCCATGAAGGACCTGGCGGCGCTCTTCGTGGAGGCGGGCTGCATGGACGTGGCCACCTTCATCCAGTCGGGGAACGTGGTCTTCACGGCCCCGCCGGCCCTGGCCGAGGGCCTGGGGGCGCGCATGGCCGAGGCCATCCTCCAGCGCCACGGCATCCAGGCCCCCGTGATCCTGCGCGGCGCCGGCGACCTCCGGCGGGTCCTCCGGGAGAACCCCTTCCTGGCGGACGGATCCGACGTGGAAACCCTCCATGTGCTTTTCCTGGCTGACGCCCCGGATCCCGCCCGGGCCGCCGCCCTGGATCCGCCCCTGGGACCCGGCGAGGGCTTCGCCCTGCGGGGCCGGGAGGTCTACCTGCGCCTGCCCGATGGCGTGGCCCGCACCAAGCTCACGAACGCCTGGTTCGACGGCCGCCTGAAAACCGTCACCACCGGCAGAAACTGGCGGACGGTGAACAAGCTCGCTGAGTTGCTGCGGATGCCTTGATTTCCGCAAACTCGCGCCAAGGAAAAACTTGCCGCTTTCTTTTCGCTTTTTTTGCGCCATATTTAAGCGCTCGGAGGTCGAGCGTGCTGGCGATGTGGGTTCCCGAAATGCCGTTCCAGATGGCCTGTCAGGCGGACGCGGGCCTGAAGGACCGGCCCCTGGCCTTCCTGAGTGCCGGAGCCCAGCGCACCCCCTGCCTCTGGCTGGTGAACCGCCGGGCCCGGGAGGAGGGGCTGGCCCCGGGGGAGCCCATGGACCAGGCCCTGCGGCGCCTGCCCGGCCTGCGGGTGCTGGACCCCACCCCCCAGACCTGGTGGGAGGCCCAGGCCAGCCTGGGCGAGTTCCTGCAGCACTGGTCCCCCCAGGGCCTCCTGGGCCGCATGGGCGAGGCCCTGGTGGACCTCCACGGCACCGGCCGCCTCTACGGGGGCGTCCAGGACGCGGCCAGCCGCATCCAGCGGGACCTGGTCCAGTCCATGGGCTGGACCAGCCACGGCGGCCTCTCCCAGAGCGCCACCGCC
>DBME01000395.1:0-212 GCA_002298155.1 Holophagaceae bacterium UBA706
AGCAGTACTTCGGCATCGAAATTCTGCATCAGCTCAAACAGTTTCATCGCCGGGCGGGCGGGACGGGCAGTTCGAAGTGCCCGGTGGGATCCTGGCTCACCAGTTCCAGGGCGACGCCCCGCCAGTCCTCCTCCGTCTCCTGCTTCACCGCCGCGAAGAGCACCAGTTCCAGGCGGGAACGCCCCGGATCCAGGCGGGCTTCGTAGGCGGGA
>DBME01000395.1:235-3781 GCA_002298155.1 Holophagaceae bacterium UBA706
GGGCCTGGCTTCTCCATCCTTCTGGAGGGCTTCCATGGCCGTGGCGGTCTTTTCCTGCCTTCCCCTCAGGTCGGAGGCTTCCTGCTCCAAGGTTGCGGTCTCCCTTGCAAGCTCCAGGATCCGGGTCTGGGCCGCGGCGGCATAATCCAGGACGGCCTTGGGCTGGAGGGCCTCCATGGCCATGCGCCGCCGCAGCGCCTTCTCCTGCACCGTCCGAAGGCCTTGGAAGGCCGAGATCGCCAGGGCCACGTTGGCCTGGCGGACCCCGTTGGCCTCCAGGGCCTTCGAGAGACGGTCCTGTTCCGCCTCCAGGCGCTTCCACTCCGGCCGGGTCTGGTAGGTCAGGAGGGCCTTGGCCACCGTCAGGTCGCCCAGGCGCACACCCGCGGGGCCCTGGACGGTGATGCGGACGTCCTCGAAGCTGAGGCCGTCGGGCAGCCCCGTGATGACAACCCGGTGGCTTCCGCCCTTGGGCAGCTGGACCGTTCCGGTCCGGGTGACCCAGGCTTCGGTGGGATGGATGCGCACCTGCTGCAGCCGGGTCTCCAGGGGGATGGGCTCCGCTGCGGCGAGAAAGCAGGCGAGGGAGGGTAGGATCCAAAGATGTTTCATGTTCGCTCCTGGGATGGTCTGGAGCCTAGCACCGGGGTCCGGGCACCTTTTGTAACAGGTTGGTAACTACCCCCAGGCCGGCGGGCTGCACGAAGGCGGCTCTTCGGGTGATGGTCTTTTCACCTGGCCGGCCGGCGGGGAACTCAGCCGTTTCTGGACGCACCCTCCATGGGAAGGTGTCCAACTATGAATAATACATTGAATATCTCCCCAACCCGTTTCTTCCTGATCTTCCTGGGGACGGCGGGTCTCCTTCTGGGCCTGGCGGCCACCCTGGCCTGCAAGGGCGATGACTCGCCCCGCGGGTCCGGCCAGGTGAACCGCCCGTGGGCGGTCAAACCGGTCATCAAGGCGATGGAACCCAAGGCGGGCTCCGGCGGTGCCGAGGTGATGATCCACGGCACGGGCCTGAAGGGGGCCAAGGTGACCTTCGAGGGGCGGGCCGTGACGGTCGTGGCCGAGGACGACGGCACCCGGCTCCGGGTCCTCGTGCCTTCCCTTGCGGCCGGCACCGGCGCCTTCACCGTGAAGACCCCCGGCGGCGAGGTCAAGAGCCCCGCCTTCGAGGTGCTTCTCTGCCGTGCCGATGCCCTGGGGCAGGCGTTCCACCTGGACGTCAGCCGCGAGCTCCTGGGCCCCATGGCGGACTTCCCGGCGGTGCGGCGCACGAAGCAGTACGACCAGCTCCGGCTGCCCCAGGCCTGCATCTTTCACGCCTACAACCCGCTCACCGAACCCGACAGCGCCGAGGATCCCCTGCGGTCCTGGGGCCATTTCCCCTGCTATCCCCTCAACGTGAAGTTCCCGTCCGCCTACGTGGAAGCGCTGCCCAAGGCCGTCCTGGCCAAGGTCCAGGAACTGGGCATCGCCCGGGACAAGGTCGAGGTCTTCATGGTCTGGCAGGGCCAGGCCTGGGTGGCCAAGTCCCTGCTGCTCCGGCCCCAGTACTGGACGGATCCCGACGCACCCAACCATGGCACCTACAGCACGGAGCGTTCCATCGGGGCGGGGGTGTTCTCCGACGATCCGGCCATCCGGTTCCAGGGCCACCCGGGCGCCGGCCATTGGGAGGAGGCCAAGATCACCGTCCACCCCACCACCAACAGCGCCTCGGACATCATCTCCTCGCCCAACAACCTCCGCGTGGAGGGTCTGGATCCCGAGAAGAGCCACGCCTTCTGGACCCTGGTGCGCTTCGGCGACCGCGCCGCGGCCACGCTGCACCTGCTCCTGGACGACAACGATCTGGCCGAGGCCAAACGGATGCTGCCGGAGCTCAAGACCCTGCAGAACCTGCGCCACCTCGCCGGGGGCGCCGGGAACTTCCCGATCTTCGCCCGGGTGGGCGAACCCTTCCGGCCCGTGGTGTACGGCACCCGCGTGGACAAGGCCTCCGGGCACCTGATGCTCACCGGCTCCGGCTTCACCGGGGCCACGAAGGTGGCGATCACGGAGCGCCCGAATCCGCACGCGGTGATCACGCACCACGCCTCGAAGATCAAGGTCGTCGACGACCACACCCTCGAGGTGGACATGGCGATCCCCGCCGTGGCCGCGGAGATCGTGGTGATCTCGCCCGCGGGGAAGAGCGACCCGCAGGCACTGGCGCGCTAGTCCTGACGGAGCGGCCTTTCAGGCCAATCTGCGGGACTGGTCCCCATCCCATTCCAGCACCACGGCTCCCGTCTCCGCCCTGAGGAAGGTCACGGCCCCCTCATTGAACACCGCCAGACAGCGGCCTCCGGTCCTGCGCGCGCTGCGGTACAGGATTCCATCCAGGCCCCCCTCCCGCGCCCGGGTCCCGAAGCCCCACGAAGGCCCGTAGTCGTCCGGATCCTCCGGTCCCAGAGCTGCGGCGTCGCCCATGATGCCCTCCACCTGGAAGGCCAGTTGGCGGAACACCGCGCGGGTGCCGGGGGGCGTGCCCCGTGAGGCGGCACAAGCCCGGGCATGGTGGTGGGCGACCTCCGCCGCGCAGGTCTCCACGTCCGCGGCGAGATACAGGGCCCCCGGCCCCAGGGGCGGAGCGTAGCGGCTCCCCGCGGGGCCCGCGGACGGCGGGACCCAGGTCGCCGGGAACAGGTGTCCCAGCCGGCGCGAGACGGCCGCGCGCTCCTCGGGTGCAAGAAGGGCGGCCAGGGGATCCGCTTCCAGGCGGTGCAGGCGGTTCCAGGGCCCGGACACGGGCAGGACAGGCAGGACGGGGCGCCTCACCATACGCGCACCAGCTGCTGGAGGTGGTCGTGGGTGCGGAAGAGATGTTCGAACCGGCCCCCGAGCAGCAGGTCCAGCGGTGCCGCCCCGGCGAAGGGCGACGCTTCGTTGGGGCGCCGGAGCCAGCCCTCGCCCCCGCGCTCGCCCGGGAAGGCCTGGCCGGCCAGGGCGTAGATCCCCACGAAGAGGGCCATGCGGTCCAGCTTGTCCGGATCGCCGCCGGGCGCTTCCTTCCAGCCGGCCACGGTTGCCCGGGAGACGCCGAGGATGGCGGCCTGCTCCGGAAGGGTCAGCCCCAGCGCCGTCGCCACCTTGCGGAAGGCGGAGAGGAGCAGGGGGCCGTCACCGGGAAGGGGTGTCCCGGAGGTGGAACCGGATGGCTTCATGGGTGCCTCCAGGTTCAGGGTGGGTCTAAAAATAGATTCTGCAATATTATTTTGGATCATTTGTCTACCTTGATGATCGTTAAAAGTTTTAATAATTGGTTTTAATTCACCTCCAGCACCACCAGGCCATCCTGGCGGGTGCTCTTCCCGGCCACGGGCAGGATGTCCCCCACCCGGAAGGGCCGGCGCCGCTTGCGGTAGGCGTCGGGGAAGGCCACGGCCTCGCACAGGGCGGTCTCGTCCTCGAAGGTGACGAACTGCATGAGGTCGCCCTTCTCGGTGCGCACGGTCTTCTCCGCCACCACCAGGGCCCAGAAGCGCAGCTGGTGGCCGG
>DBME01000462.1:0-3740 GCA_002298155.1 Holophagaceae bacterium UBA706
AGGAGGAAGGCGGCGATGGGGCCCAGGATCATGACGAGGATGGCCACCAGGCCGTTGCTCCCCGAATCGTCGTCGGAACGGCGGGGACCTATCCAGAAGGCCATGCGGCTCAGGAGCATGATGGCCTGGGCCAGCACGGCCGCGAGGCTGCCGATGAGGATGTCGCGGTGCTTGANNTGGGCCATGTGGGCCAGGTAGGTGATAGCGCCGGCGATGGTTGCGGCAATGGACGAGATGAGGATGTCCCGGTTCCGGACATGGGTCAGTTCATGGGCCATGACCCCCATCAACTCTTCCCGCGACAGTATCCGCATGATGCCGCTGGTGGCGGCCACCGCCGCGTGCTCGGGACTGCGGCCGGTGGCGAAGGCGTTGGGGGTCTCGTCGGGGATGATGGCCACCCGCGGCATGGGCAGGCCCGCCCGCTGGGCCAGGGTGGCGACGATGGCGTAGAGTTCCGGGGCGTCGGAGGGGCCCACCACCTGGGCCCGGTAGGAGGCCAGGACGATGCTGTCGGAGAAGAAGTAGCTGACGCCGTTCAGGACGATGCTGAGGCCCAGGGCCATGACGATGCCGGTGTTCCCGTAGAGCGCGCCGCCGGCCGCCACGAGGATCCCCGTCATGACCATGATAAGGATGAATGTTTTAACGCTGTTCATACGCGTCTCCCCCGTACATCGTACCAAATTTCCGTTCCCGGAGGCCGGATCACAGGCGCTTGATCACGGCCAGGGTGACGTCGTCCTTGAAGCCGCCCCCCTGCATGTGCTGGAAGGTGCAGGTCAGGAGCGCCTCGAAGAGGTCGTCGGCCGAAGCGCCGGGCATGGCGCGCACCGTGGCCTCCAGGGGTTCCTCCCCCATGTCCACGCCCTCGGTGTTCTCCGCCTCCACCACCCCGTCCGTGAAGATCACCAGGGTGTCCCCGGGATGCATGGTGGCGCGGCCTTCGCGGAACACGGCGGCGGGCAGCAGCCCCACCATGGGCCCCGTGGGCATGAGACGTTCAAGCGGCCGGCCATCCCCGGGCACCAGGAGGGGCGGGTTGTGGCCGGCGTTCACGTAGCGCAGGTCGCCCGTCTCCGGGTTGAGGCTGCCCATGAAGAGGGTGGCGTAGCGGTTCCGGTCGCGCACTTCGTTCATGCGGTCGTTGAGGCGGTGGGCCAGCTTGCCCCAGTCATCCACCCGGCTGTCCGCCATGGCCCGCAGGAAGGCCGAAAGCTGGGTCATCATGAGCGAGGCAGGCAGGCCCTTGCCGGAGATGTCGGCCACGGCCATGTGGAGCCGGGGGCTCCGGCCCACGTCGGAGGCCATCCAGAGGTCGTAGAGGTCGCCGCCCACGGCCTGGTAGGGGAGGTTGGCCGCCGCGCACTGCCAGCCCGCGGGCTCGGGCAGGTGCTTGGGCAGGATGCGCCGCTGGATGTTCCGGGCCAGTTCCAGGTCCTTCTCGAGCTTCATGGCCTGGAGCCGGCTCTCCCGCAGCTCCAGGCTGCTGAGCTGGGAGGAGGTGATGTTGAGCAGCGTCTGGAAGAACAGCTCGTCCTCGTCGTTGAGCTTGCCGTAGGCGGGCTCGGCGGCGTAGGCGAAGCCGTGGCTGTGGTCCTGGTCGCGCATCTCCACGGCGTGGACCAGGTTCTTCTCCGTGAAGATCTGGTGCAGGTCCTCCCCCTGGAGCACGGCCGGCAGCTGGCCGAGGCCCCGGCTGTGGATCACCGTGCCGTCGGGCCCCACCACCAGCAGGCGCTGGATGTGGAACTCCCCGGCCAGGGTGTTGGCCATGAGGCGGATGAGGTCCTGGCGGGTCTCCACCTCCCCCAGGTTGCGGGTGAGGTCGAACAGGGTGTTGAGGCGGGAGAGCTGCAGGGCCAGGGCCCGGTTCTGGTCGCTGCGGTTGGCTTCCAGGCGCCGCCAGGCCAGGAGGGGCGCGGAGATGGACAGCAGGAGGGTCAGGGCCGTGGGCGGCTGGGGGGTGCGCACCACCAGGCAGCCGTACTGCTCCTCCCCGTAGGCCCAGGGCAGGCTGGTCCAGCCGTTGCCGGGGTTGGAGGGGAAAGGCGAGGCGTTGCCGCGCAGGAACACCCACCGGGTGCCGTTCCAGATGCCCCCCTGGGAGGCCTTGGCGATGCCCAGGGCGGTGACGCCCACCAGATGGACGAGGGCCTCCTCCGTCACCTGCTCCGGGAAGGTCTCCAGGAAGTCGATGATGGGCAGCAGCTCCTGGGTGCCCTCGGGAATGCGCGTGCACAGTTCCCGGAGACGCTCGAAGGGAGAAAATCCGCCGGAGGAGGGCATCGGCCTACGACACGTGCTTGATCATGCAGCATTCGCTGCGGCCGCCCACGTCCTGGAAATGGATCTCGTCCATGAAGCGGCTCATGAGGAGCAGCCCCAGACCGCCCTTGCGGGGGTGCTTCACGTACTCCCGGGGGTCGGGCAGCACCACGTCCTCGTCGTGCAGGCCCTGGCCCGTGTTCCAGATGCGGATCTCCAGGGCCTCCTCCCGGAAGCGGAGCTCGATCTCCACCTGGTGGTTGGACTCGCCCCGGTAGGCGTGGATGATCACGTTGGTGACCGCCTCGTCCACGGCGATGGAGACCTTGGCGGCGGTGGCGTCGTCCATGCCCGCCACCAGGGAGGCGCGCTTGGCCAGGCCGGTGACCAGGTTCAGGTACCGGGTCTGACTGGGGATGACCAGCCGGAAGGACTCGGGATCGTGGGAGGCGCGCACTAGGCCTTCCCTGCCAAAGCCTGCAATGCTTCGGCTTCCGAGGTGAACACCCGGTAGAGCTGGGTGAAGCCCAGGGTGTCGAAGATGGCGTAGACGTTCTCCTGGAGGCTGCACAGGAGGATGTCCCCCCCGTTCTCCCGGACGTTCTCGATCAGGCCCATGATGGCGCCCAGGCCGGCCGAACTGATGTAGTTGAGCTCCCGGCAGTCCAGGAGGATGGTGAACCGGCCCCCGGCCACCAGCTTCTCCAGGGCGTCCTCGAACATCCGGACGGTATGGGCATTGATGAAGCCTTCGGGCCTCACCACGGCCACGCCGTCGACTTCCCGCACCTGGATCGTTAGATCGGCCATGCCGTTCGCTCCCAAAGGGGGCCGCCACCGGCGGGGTTCCCCGAAACCTGGGTGAATCCTAGCGCCCCGCCGGAATAATTGCCAGTCGCGGGTTGGAAGGGGCGGTTTTGGGGTACCATTCAAGAAATTCCGGGATCGACATGGACGAGAATCTGCAGGCTTCCCTGAAGGATCTGCTTCAACAGTGGGTCAATACGCGACAGCAGGCCCTCCTCGAGCAGGTGATGCTCGCCTGGAGCGACGCCATCGGCCACCTGACGCCCGACGACTCCCTGGTGGACTCCATCGTGGCCGCCATCCCGGAGCCCGAGCCCGTGCAGGTGGTGCTGCCCGAGCCCACCCCCCAGCCCAATCCCACGGACGAGGACCTGGGCGCCGGCCTGGACCTGCTGGAAGGCGCCAACACCCAGGGCGAGACCCTGAAGAACCTCCTGGACGGCGTCCAGCGCTTCGTGGAACGCAGCGCCCTGTTCGTCATCAAGCAGGGCATCGCCACCATCTACGCCCACCGGGGCTTCGACGGGGAGTCCCCCCGCGCCGGCTCCCCGGTGGTGCCGCCCCCCGAGCTGGAGGAGCTCATCTCCGGACGCCTGCCCCTCATCCACGGCCCCGGCCCCGCCTACCTGGCCCTGCTGGGCCCCCTGAGCCGCTTCCATTCCACG
>DBME01000462.1:3748-7245 GCA_002298155.1 Holophagaceae bacterium UBA706
TGGACAGCGGCCTGCGCAAGGTCATCGACCACCCCAACCACGTGCGCGCCCTGGCCCTGGCCACGGAGGCCCGCCTGTCCTACCTGGTGGGCGTCAAGGAGGAGGAGCGCAGCGCCCCCCCCGAAGCCCACCCCTCGACCCTCACCCAGCGGATCCCCGAAGCCATCGCCGAGCCCCCGTCCACCGCCCTGGACCCCCGCGTCCGGCTGAACGCCGAGCGCAGCGCCCGGGTCCTCGTGGGGGACATCGAGCTCTACTTCCCCGCCAAGGTCACCCAGGGCCAGCAGCAGGGCAACCTCTACGCCGTCCTGCGGGACGAACTGGACCGGAGCCGGGCCTCCTTCGTGGAACGCTACGGAATCGACCTGGAGAACCAGCACCAGATTTTCTACCAAACGGTTGTCCAGCAGCTATGCGCGGGAGAGGCCTCCCGCCTCGGGCCGGCCCCCTGGGCGAGGACCTAGGGAGCGGCAATATTCGTACTTCCTGATGACAGGGAAGCGGAATCGTGGTAAATCCTTGACCCTTAAACGGGATTGAGGA
This sequence comes from Holophagaceae bacterium UBA706, assembly GCA_002298155.1. Lineage (GTDB taxonomy): Bacteria > Acidobacteriota > Holophagae > Holophagales > Holophagaceae > Mesoterricola. The sequence goes on from DBME01000462.1 coordinate 4,292, forward strand.
AGCCATGGCGAACCTTGGAAAGAAATGGACCTGCTTCGGATGCGGAGCCAAGTTTTACGATTTCACCAAACCTGAGGCGCTCTGCCCCAAGTGCGGTGCCAATCAGAAGGAGGCGCCGTCCAAGCCCAAGGCCGTCAAGAAGGAGAAAGCCGTCCTGCAGATTGACGACGACTTCATCCCCGAAGGCGACGTGGACGTGGCGGCCGAGGATGCCCTCGAGGAAAGCCTCGGCATCTCCGGCGCGCGCGCCGAGGGCGTGGATCCCGGCGACCTGCAGATGGACGATTACGACGAGTGAGCATCGCGATGGTCTGTCCGACCGTCGACCGGCATGCCCATCTCGAAGGCAGCCTGGATCCCGCCTGGGTGCGGGCCCGGGCCGCGGAAAAGGGCCTCGTGCCCCCCGCCACCCTGGAAGCCCTTTGGCGCAAGGAGGCGGTCCCCTTTGAAGGCTTCATCGAGGCCTTCTTCTTCGGCTGCGGCTTCCTGAGGAACGCCGAGGCCGTGCGGGACGCGGTGCGCGCCGCCGTATCGCGGCTGCCCGAAGCCACCGGCGAACCCCGGGGCGTGGACCTCTGGCTGTCCCCCCATTTCCTGGTGAAACAGGGCGCCTTCCTCACGCTGGACGCGCTGTGGAAGGGCGTGGACGACGGCATCCGGGAAGCCCGGGCCGCGGGCGTCCGCATCGCCGTGATCATCGACGCGGTGAACCATTTCGGCGTGGACCACGGCCACGAGGTGCTGGACCTGGTGCTGCCCGGCCGCCCCTCCTGGGTGGTGGGCTTCTCCACGGGTGGCCTGGAGCGCGTGCCCTTCCGCGACTGGGCGCCGGTCTTCGAGCGGGCGCGCAAGGCGGGTCTGCGCCTGGCGGCCCACGCGGGCGAGAACGGACCCGGCTCCAACGTGCGCGACGCCATCCTTGACGCGGGCGTGGAACGCATCGTGCACGGCGTGCGCGCCGCTTCGGACCCCGCCCTGGTGGAACTCCTGGTGGACCGGAAGATCCCCCTGGACGTCTGCCCCACCTCCAATTTCGCCCTGGTTCCGGATCTGGGGGCCCATCCCCTGCCGGCCCTGATCCGGGCGGGCGTGCGATGCGCCCTGGGCACCGACGACCCCGGCGTCATCCCCACCACCCTCCCCGGCGAGTGGGAAATGGCACGTAACCTGGGGCTTTCCAGCGAAGATCTTGAAATCCTGCGCCGCAACGCGGCCGCCGACGCCTGGTGCCTGGCGTCCTCGACTGATTGAAGCGTGAATTCCCGCCTGTTTCGTGGCAAAATAGCGGTTTCGTTGTGCGCCCGTAGCTCAGCTGGATAGAGCATCAGGCTTCGAACCTGAGGGTCGGGCGTTCGAGTCGCTCCGGGCGCACCACGAGGATCTTTGCAGCACCCTAGCGAATGTGGCGGAACTGGTAGACGCACTGGATTTAGGTTCCAGCGGTTCACACCGTGCGGGTTCGAGTCCCGCCATTCGCACCACACTACGCCCCGATGCCCCAAAACCCTGTTCCAGGAGCACCCATGCAGTCCAACCTCACGCACCACACGTCCACTCGGAAGTCCATCGACGTCACCATCCCGGCCCCGGAGGTGAGTGAGGAGTTCGGCAAGGTCCTGGCCAAGATCGCCCCCAAGGTCAAGGTGCCCGGCTTCCGCCCCGGCAAGGCCCCCAAGGACGTGCTCATGAAGAAGTATGAGCGCGAGATCCAGTCCGAAGTGGCCGAGAACCTCATCTCCCGCCACTTCATGCAGGCCGCCACCGCCGCCGGCGCCATGCCCATCTCCCGTCCCGCCCTGGAGAAGATCGAGCTCAAGGAAGGTGCCGAGGGCGTCTTCCGCGCCCAGTTCGACGTGGCCCCCCAGGTCGTCCTGCCCGACTACAAGAGCCTGTCCGTGACCAAGCAGAAGCGCGTCATCGACGACGAGGCCGTGGAAGAGCACCTGGAGGCCCTGCGCCAGCAGAACGCCAAGTTCATCCCCGCCGAGGACGCCCCCGCCGCCATCGGCCACTACGCCACCCTCGACATCAAGGTGAAGCCCCAGGGGCTCAAGGGCGCCAACTACACCGACCAGGTGATCCAGCTGGCTGACGGCCGCCCCTTCGACGCCGAGATCCTGGGCATGAAGATCGACGAAACCAAGAAGTTCTCCATCACCGTCCCCGCCGACGACGCCAACCGCGCCATGGCCGGCAAGGCCGTGAACTACGAGGCCACGCTCAAGGACCTGCGCTCCCGCGAAGTGCCCGAGCTCTCCGACGAGTTCGCCAAGGACCTGGGCGCCCACGAGACCGTCGCGGACCTGCGCGCCTTCGTGCGCAAGGACCTGGAAGAGGCCGCCGAGCGTGACGCCGTGGCCCGCCTGCACTCCACCCTCCTGGAAGCCCTCCTGGACGCGGCCCCCTTCGAGGTGCCCTCCTCCATGGTCAGCCTCCAGCTGGATGACTACTGCCAGGAATTCGCCGAGATGGCCGCGCGCCAGGGCGTCGACCCCAAGAACATCAACTGGGCCGCCTACCGCCAGAGCCGCATGCGCGACGCCGAGCGCGCCGTGCGTTCCGGCTACCTCCTCCAGGCCATCGGCAACGCCGAGGACATCCAGGTCGAGGAAGCCGAGATCGACGCCGAGATCCGCGCCATCATGGAAGAGCACAAGGTGCCCCAGTCCTTCGAGGCCTTCAAGGCGAGCCTCGAGAAGCGCGGCTCCACCACCGAGATCAAGGGCCGCGTGCGCACCGACAAGATCTTCGAGATGGTCGCCGCCACCGCCACCATCACCGAGGAGCTGCTGGGCAAGGAGGAGTTCACCAAGCTCGTGGAGCTGGAGCGCCGCCGCGAGGCCGGCATCCCTTCCGTCCGCTTTGACGCGGGTGGCCTCGAGGGCGGCGAGCTGGAGCACCAGGACGGCGGTTCCCCCGACGCCGTGAAGGCCGCCGAGCACGTCCACGGCCCC
>DBME01000463.1 GCA_002298155.1 Holophagaceae bacterium UBA706
GACGCGGTCACGTACCTGGCCGGCCGTCTGGATGGCGTGGCTCTGGATCTCCCCGACCGGGCGCTGCTCTTCCTCACCGGGAGCATTCCCGGGGTCGCCGGCGGGCCGGGCGATCCCGAAGCCTGGGACCAGGCCGTGGGCGGCACGCCCAGCGCGGAGGGGGATGCCGAGCGCATGGCCCGCCAGCGCAAGGCCAACGCCCTTCCCGAACGCCTCGCGGATCTGTACCGGGAGGTGCGGAACCTGCGCGAGAACGGCGGGGCCAGTCCNNGAGAAGAAGCGCAACGAGATCCTCCAGATGTGCGTCCTCGAGCCCGCCCTGGCCATCCTGGACGAGCTGGACGCCTATCCCGGCGACTGGCTGCTGGCCCAGGAGGTGGAGGAACTTCTCACCGTCCCTGGATCACCAAGAATCGAGGGGCACCGGGCCCCCGCGGAGCGACCATGAGCTGGATCGAAAAGGACAACACCCTCCAGAGGGAGATCCGCACCCCGGACTTCCTCACGGCCTACAACATCGTCAGCCGCATCGTGGCGCCCGCCGAGGCCCTGAACCACCACCCGGACATCGCCTTCGGCTGGGGCTACGTTCGCGTGACCCTCACGACCCACGACGCCGGCAAGGTCACGGACAAGGACCACACCCTGGCCGCGCGCATCGACGAGGCGGTCAAACCGTTCGTCGCGTAGGGCCCGAGCCGGCGCCGCCCCAGGGCTGCAGGGCCTGGGCCGCGGGCTGCACCGGCTTGCCGGGGCGCTGGAGGAGCGTGAGTTCCAGGGCCCTGCCGTCGCCCGCGGTGAGCCAGGCGCCGTCCTTGCCCCAGGCGAGGGTGCCGGCGGGAGCCCCGTCCGGGCGGACGCTGCCCACGCCCAGGACCTTGAGCACGGTGCCCTGGAACTCCAGTTCCGTGCCGGGCCAAGGCAGGAGGGCCCGCACCTGCCGGTGCAGCTCCAGGGCCGGACGGCCCGGATCCAGGGGCGCCATGCCGCGGTGCAGCTTGGAAGCCACCGTCATCCCGGCGCCGTCCTGGGGCCGAGGTGCCACCGTTCCCGCCTCCAGGGCGGGCAGGTAGGCCAGGAGGAGTTCCGCGGCGTCCGCGGCCAGGACCTCCAGCAGGCCCTCGGCGGTGTCGCAGAGGGTGATGGGGCGCCGGGTCTGGGCCAGGACGGGCCCTTCGTCGAGGCCCGGAGTGATGCGCATGAGCCCTACCCCGGTCTCGGGGTCGCCGGCCAGGATGGCGTGGTTCACGGGGGCCGCGCCGCGCCACCGGGGCAGGAGGGAGAAGTGGAGGTTCCAGGCGCCCAGGGGGCAACTGTCCAGCATCCAGCGGGGGAGGATGTGGCCGTAGGCCACCACCACCGCCAGGTCGATGCCCAGGGCCTCCCATTCCGCGCGGGTCTCGGGGGTCTTCCAGGACAGGGGCTGGTGGATGGGCAGGCCCAGTTCCAGGGCGGCGCGCTTGACCGGAGGCGGCTCCAGGTGCCGGCCCCGGCCCTGGGGCCGGTCAGGGTTGGAAAAGACGGCGCACACCGGGCGGCTCCCGGCCAGGGCCCGCAAGGTGGGCACCGCGGCCCCGGGGGTGCCGAGGAAGGCGATGCGGGTCATCGGGTCTGCTTGGCGTACTTGCGCTGGATGATCTGACGCTTGACCGGTCCGAAGTACTCCACGAAGAGCCGGCCCCGAAGGTGGTCGATCTCGTGGCAGAAGGCCCGGGCCAGGAGGTCCTCGCCCTCGAGCTCGACCCACTCCCCCTCGCGGGTGCGGGTCTTGACCCAGACCTTCTGGGGACGTTCCAGGACCTCATGGATGCCAGGGATGGACAGGCAGCCCTCCTGGCCCACCTGGGAACCTTCCGTGCGCACCACCTCGGGATTGATCAGCAGGATCTTCGCCCCAGGATCCCCGCCCGACGAGACGTCGATGACGGCGATATTGAGATTCACGCCGATCTGGGGCGCGGCGATTCCCACGCCCTCCTCGGCATAGGCCGTATCGAAAAGATCGGCCACGAGCTGGTCCAGTTCGGGGGTCCAATCCCCGACATCACTTGAATTTGTCTTCAGCCTGGGGTCTCCCCAGGTGAGAACGGGTCTTACGGCCATGATTCCCCCGGTCAATCAGTTTAGGACAAAGAGCATTCCTTTGATAACCTAGAAGATCCTGGCCAATGGCCTGCCCTGGAGAACCCATGCTTCGCAATTTCCGCCAAGTGTTCAAAGGCAACCAGACGCCCATGGCCGTCATCATGATGGTCGTGCTGCTCGGGCTGGTGGCCTACCTCGCCCCCAACGGCGCCGGCTCCGGCGCGCCCGACAACGTCATGGCGCGGGTCTTCGGGCGCGACGTGCTCAAGCGGGACATGGACAGCATGGTGGGCAACTACCTGAAGCGTGCTGGCAAACAGGCGAACATCGAAAGCCTGCTGCCCATGCTCCAGGAACAGGCCCTTGAGTCGCTCATCGGCAAGGCGCTCCGCGAGGAACTGGCCGAACGCCACGGCGTGGTGGTCACCGATGAGGAGGTGCGGGCCGCCCTGGAGGCCCGGCTGCGCAGCATCCCCCTCTTCCTGGAGGAGAACGGCCAGCTGAAGAGCACCGCCGACATCAACACGATCCTTCGCGAGAACGGCCTATCCCTCAAGCAGTGGGAAGAGGAAATCCACGGCGAGCTCTCCCTGCGCAAGCTGGTGTCCCAGGCCGCCTCCCAGGTGCCCGTGGACCAGGCGTGGGTCGACCTCGAGCACCGGGTGCGCGACGAGAAGATCACCTACTCCTTCGTGACCCTCACCGCCGATCCCTCCCAGGTCCAGGATCCCGGCGACGCCAAGCTGCAGGCCTTCCTCACCGAATCCGGCGCCCGCTTCCAGGTGGGACCCCGCCGCGTCCTCACCTACGTCATCGTGGACCAGGCCTCCCTGGGGCTGGGCCCCGTGGACGACGCCAAGGTCAAGGAACTCTACGAAGGCCGCAAGTCCCAGTTCACCGAATTCCGCGTCCGGCACATCCTCTTCAAGGCCGACAACGAGGCCCAGCTCGCCGAAGCCTTCAAGAAGGCCCAGGAGATGCGGGCCCGGCTCGTGGCCGGCGAGGACTTCGCCAAGGCCGCCGAAGCCACCAACGACGATCCCGAAGCCAAGTCCAATGGCGGCGACCTGGGCTGGTTCGCGCCCCAGCAGAGAGAGAAACCCTTCTCCGCCGCCGTCGCGGCCCTCAAGGCCGGCGAGATCAGCCAGCCGGTGAAGACCAGCTTGGGCTTCCACATCATCCGTCTCGACGGGCGCCGCGAGAAGCCTTTCGAGGAGGTCAAGGAGGAGCTCCGCGCCCAGATCGCCCGCGAAACCTTCTCCGCCAAGGCCAAGGACAAGCTCGAGCAGCTCCGTAAGCGCGCCGGCGAGCGCGGCGACCTGGCGGGCCCTGCCCGCAACCTGGGCCTGAAGGTCCAGACCAGCAAACCCCTCACCGCCTCCGACACCACCGGCATCGAAGGCCTCCCCGGCAGCCAGAACCTGCCCTTCGAGGCCTTCCGCCTCGAAGTGGGCCAGGTCTCCAAGGTGCGCATGGTCGGCGGATCCTACCTCGTCTTCCGGGTGCAGGAGGAGAAGCCCGTGGCCGTGCCGCCCCTGGCCGAGATCCGCGCCAGGGTCCTCGACGGCTGGAAGCTCGAGGAGGCGCGCCGCGCCACCCAGGCCAAGGCCGCGCAGGCCAACGGCGACCTCGCCGCCCTGGGCACCCCCGAGACCAAGGAGGCCGTCACCATCGCCAGCCTGGGCGAGCTCGGCCAGCACCCCGGCATCCGCAAGGCCCTGCTGGAGACCCCCGTGGGCAAGACCACCGCCCCCCTGTGGTCCCCGGAAGGAAAGCTCTGGATCGCACGCATCACGGCGCGCACCACCGCCGAGCCCCTCACCTTCGAGACCCGCCGCACGCTCGTCGAGGCCCTCCAGAACCAGGTGGCCGGGAAGCTCCTCGACGCCGAATTGCGCGCCCTGGACGAGGAAGGCCGCAAGCACCCCGGCTTCAGCTCGCTCAACGGCCGCCTCAACGGCATCTATAAGAACGAGGACGCCCTCAAGAGGATGGAAGGGGACATCCCCGACACGACGCCCGACATCGAGTAGCCCGGCCCCTGCCGAACATCTGTTGGCCCCCGGGCCCGGCCCGGGGCATACTCGGGGATCCCAAGGGAGTCCCCATGGACCTGTCCGGCAAGACCCTCTTCATCACCGGCGCCACCCGGGGCATCGGTCTGGCCATCGCCCTGCGGGCGGCGCGGGACGGGGCCCGGGTGGCCCTGTTCGGCAAGACCGCCGAACCCCACCCCCGCCTTCCGGGCACGGTCTATACCGCGGCCGCCGAGGTGGAGGCCGCGGGGGGCAGGGCCCTGGCCCTGGTGGGCGACGTGCGCTCCGAGGAGAGCGTCGCCGCCGCCGTGGCGCGGACCGCCGAGGCCTTCGGCGGCATCGACATCCTGGTGAACAACGCCAGCGCCATCTCCCTCTCCTCCACGCCCGACACCGACCTCAAGCGCTACGACCTCATGAACCAGGTGAACGCCCGGGGTACCTTCCTGTGCTCCAAGCTGTGCCTGCCCCACCTGCGCCGGGCGGCGAACCCCCACATCCTGAACCTCTCGCCCCCCCTGGACATGCGGCCCAAATGGTTCGCCCCCCACGTGGCCTACACCATGGCCAAGTTCGGCATGAGCCTGTGCACCCTGGGCATGGCCGCCGAGTTCGCCGGGGAGGGCATCGCGGTGAATTCCCTGTGGCCCCTCACCACCATCGATACCGCCGCCGTGCGCAACCTCCTGGGCGGGGAGGCCCTGGCCCGGTCCAGCCGGAAGCCGGAAATCATGGCGGATGCGGCCTGGGCCGTGCTGACCCGTCCGTCCAGGTCCTGCACCGGGAACTTCTTCATCGACGAGGAGGTCCTCCGCCAGGAGGGGGTCACCGACTTCTCGCCTTACGCCTGTGTGCCGGGGGCGCCCCTGGTGGCGGACTTCTTCCTGCCGGACGCCGTCCTGGAGGCGACGCCCACCCCCCTCCGTGTGCTGCTCTAATTCAGCATCCGGGAAAGTCCCTTTACTATTCAGGACTTTCTTCCTTCTCGCGGAGGATCGCTGAGAGAAGATCTTGTCGAAATTATTCGCAGGGCTTCGGGGATGGGGCACGACCAAGCAGCCTCTTGGGTGCTACGGCGGGCCCTTGGGGCGGCCCATCATCTATATATATAGATGATGCTATTAAGTGGAACCCCTACTTGATGACGTCACAACCCATATAGGGCTGCAAAGCCTTGGGGATACGGATACTGCCGTCCGTCTGCTGGTAGTTTTCCAGGATGGCCACCCAGGTGCGGCCCACGGCCAGGCCGCTGCCGTTCAGGGTGTGGAGGGGCTGGGGCTTGCCGCCGGTGGGGCGGAAGCGGATGTTGGCCCGGCGGGCCTGGAAGTCACCGAACCAGGAGCAGGAGCTGATCTCCCGGTATGTGCCCTGGCTGGGCAGCCAGACCTCCAGGTCGAAGGTCTTGCGGCTGGAGAAGCCCATGTCCCCCGTGCTCAGGAGCACGCGCCGGTAGGGCAGTTCCAGGGCCTCGAGGATGCTCTCGGCCTGGCGGGTGAGATGCTCCAGCTCGTCCATGGCCTGCTCGGGGGTGGTGAAGGCCACCAGCTCCACCTTGTGGAACTGGTGCTGGCGGATGATGCCCTTGGTGTCCTTGCCGTAGCTGCCGGCCTCGCTGCGGAAGCAGGGGGTGAAGGCGAAATGGCGGATGGGGAGCTGCTCGCCGGGGATGACCTCCTCCCGGTACAGGTTGGTGACGGGGACCTCGGCGGTGGGGATGAGGTAGAGGGTGTCCTCGCCCCGGCTGGTGCGGAAGAGGTCCTGCTCGAACTTGGGCAGCTGGCCGGTGCCGTACATGCACTCCGGGAGCACCAGGTAGGGGGGCAGGACCTCGGTCCAGCCCTGGCCGGCGTGCAGGTCGGCCATGAAGCTCACCAGGGACCGTTCCATGCGGGCGCCCAGGCCCTTGAGGACGGCAAACCGGGAGCCGCTGAGCTTGGCGGCGCGGTCCAGGTCCAGGATGCCCAGCTTGGTACCCAGCTCCACATGGTCCTGGGGGTTCTCGATGGCGGCGGGGGTGCCCCAGCGCTTGACCTCCACGTTGGCGTGCTCGTCGCGGCCCACGGGGACGGATTCATGGGGCAGGTTGGGCAGGGTGGCCAGGAAGCCCCGGAAGGCGGCCTCGGCCTCCTTCTCCGCGGCTTCCAGCGCCTTGAGCTTGTCGCCCACTTCGCGCTGGGCCTCGATGAGGGCCGTGGCGTCCTCCTTGGCGCGCTTGAGGCGGGCCACCTCGTCCGAGACCCGGTTGCGCTCGGCCTTGAGGGCCTCGGCCTCCCGGATCACGGCGCGGCGGTCGGCTTCCAGGCGCCCGTAGGTCTCCTGGTCGAAGGCGGCGCCCCGGCTGGCCATGCCGCGGATGACGGCGTCGGGGTCGGTGCGGAGGAGGTTGGCATCGAGCATCGGGAGTCCTTGTGGGCGAAGTCCCAGTGTAAACCTAGACGGGCTCTCCCGCCCAGGACGTGGCGAAGGCCTCCCGGATGGCGGCGGTGCCCGCTCCGGCGCCCAGCAGCAGCCCCAGCTTGGCCAGGGCGGCCCAGCGCGTGTGGTGGCCACCGGAGATGACGCCGCGCTCGGCCAGTTCCCGGCCCAGCTCGTAGCGGTCCAGGTCCACGCCGCCGGTGAGGCACTGGCTGGTGACGACCACCGGCAGGTCCCGCGCCGCGCAGTGGTCGAGGACGGACCGGAGGTCCTCCCGGTGGACCGGGAGGTTCCCCGCGCCGTAGGCCTGGATGACCAGGGCCCGGCTGCCCTCGGGGGGCAGGGACCAGGGGGCGCCGGGGTGGGGC
>DBME01000251.1:0-3950 GCA_002298155.1 Holophagaceae bacterium UBA706
GGAGGAGGAGGGGCCAACGCCGCTCCAGCGACGGCTGGCCAGCTTCGGCAGGAAGCTCGGCGTGGCGATCCTGGTCGTTTGCGCCGCCATCTTCTGCCATGGTCTCCTGCGCGGGGAGCCGGCCCCCCACATGCTCCTCGTCGCCATCGCCCTGGCCGTTGCCGCCATCCCCGAGGCCCTGCCGGCGGTGGTCACCATCTCCCTGGCGCTGGGAGCGGCCCGGATGGTGCGCCTGAACGCCCTCATCCGGAGGCTGCCGGCGGTGGAAACCCTCGGATCGGTCACCTTCATCGCCTTCGACAAGACCGGCACCCTCACCCAAGGCCGCCCCACCCTCCTGCGCGTGGACGGCGACCCGGACACCCTGCGCCTGGCCGCGGCCCTGGAGCGGGATTCAGAGCACCCCGTGGCCCGGGGCATCCGCGAAGCCGCCGCGGGCCTCGACCTCCCAGCCGTGGAGGGCTTCCGGGCCCACCCGGGCGAAGGGGTGGAGGGGATCGTGGCGGGCCGGACCCTGCGCCTGGGCAACCCCGCCTTCCTGGGCGCGGCCTTCCCCGCGGAAGCGGAGGGCGTCGCCGTGGGCCTGGCCGAAGGCGGGCGGCTCCTGGGCGTCCTGGTGCTCACGGACGCCATCCCCGATGATGCGGTGCGCGCCGTGACGGAACTGCGGAGCCAGGGCCTCGCCCTGCACCTTTTCAGCGGGGACCGGCCCGAGCCTGCCCGGGCCCTGGCCCAGCGGCTGGGAATCGAGGATGCCCGGGGCGGCTGCCGGCCCGGCGACAAGCGCGAGGCCATCCAGGCCCTCCAGGCCCAGGGCCGCGTGGTGGCCTTCGTGGGGGACGGCGTCAACGACGGCCCCGCCCTGGCCCAGGCGGACGCGGGCATCAGCCTGCCGGGCCTGGAAGCGGCCCAGGCCGCCGCGCCCCTCAACCTCCTGCGGGAAGGCCTCGTGCCCCTGCTCCTGGCCCGGCGCCTCAGCCTGCGCACCCGCACGGTGATCCGCCAGAACCTGGCCTGGGCCTTCGGCTACAACCTCGTGCTGGTGCCCCTGGCGGCCTTCAACCTGCTGGACCGCTTCGGCGGCCCCATGCTGGCGGGCGCGGCCATGGGCCTGAGTTCCCTCACCGTCGTCCTCAATGCCTTGCGCTTGCGCCGGGTGTGACTACCATCGTTTCAAAGGAGCAATCATGCTGCCCGTTCTGCTTGCCACCGTCGCCATCGTCGCCCCCGCCGCCCAGGTGAAGCCCGCCACCAACACCAAGTGCCCCGTCATGGGCGAGAAGGTGGATCCCAAGAAGAGCCCCAAGGTCGTCGTGCGCGGCCAGGAATACTACCTCTGCTGCAAGGGCTGCGCCGCCAAGCTCGAGAAGGATCCCGACAAGTACCTCGAGAAGGACGGCACCCCCAAGAACGCCAAGTAGGCGTCAAACCGCCTTCAGGGGCAGCAGCAGGCTGAAGCGGCTGCCCCGCTCCAGCGCTTCGTAGCGGGCCTCCCCATGGTGGTCCTCCGCGATGCGCCGGACGATGGCCAGCCCCAGGCCGGTGCCCTTCTGCTTGGTGGAGAAGTACGGCTCGAAGAGATGGTCCCGGTCCTCCAAGGGCACGCCGGGGCCGTCGTCGGCGACGTCCAGGCGGGCCATGCCGGCGGCCACCACCATCGTCACGCGGATGCGGCCCTGGCCGTCCATGGCGGCGACGGCGTTGTCCACCATGTTGATGAGGGCGCGCTTGACCATGTCGCCGTCCCACAGGACTTCCAGCGAGGGCGGGAGGTCCACCTCGAAGGTCACGCCGGGGTAGGAGGCGTCGTAGAGGCGGATGGCCTGGCGCACCAGCTCCGGCGCGTCCAGGGTGCTGGGATGGGGGGCCGGCAGCTTGGCGAACTGGGAGAAGCTGTCCACCAGGCGCGTGAGGCTGGCCACCTCCGCCAGGATCGTCTCGGCGCCCTCGGCCACGGCCTGGGGATCCAGGCGTCCTTCGCGGCTCCGGCGCTGCAGGCGCTGGGTGGTGAGCTTGATGGGGGTGAGGGGGTTCTTGACCTCATGGGCCATGCGCCGGGCCACCTCCTGCCACGCGGCGCGCTTCTCGGCCTGGGCCAGGGCGGAGAGGTCCTCCAGCACGCCCAGGACGCCGCCGCCGGTGAGGGGGATGACGATGGCGCGCACGGGGCGGCCATCCCCTTCCCCGCCGATGCGGATCTCCTCCACGTGGGGCCGGCGGCTCTCGTGCACCATGGCCAGGAGTTCGGGCACCCGCCCCAGGCTGGGCTGGCGGGAGAGCTCGGCCCAGCCGTGCTCCAGCAGGTCCCAGTTCTCCACGCCCAGCCAGCGCCGGGCCACGGAGTTGAAGGTGCGCAGGCTGCCGTCGCGCTGCCAGCTGAGGATGCCCACGGGCAGGGCCTCCATGAGCTGGCCCAGGTAGGCCCGCTGGCCTTCGATGCGCTCGGCCTGGGCTTCGATGGCGCTGCGGGATTCCCGGAGATCGGCGGTCATGGCGTTGAAGGAGCGGGACAGGAAGGCCAGCTCGTCCTCCCCCTGTTCCGGGAGGGACACGTCCAGGTCGCCCATGCCCACGCGCTGGGCGGCCTTGGCCAGGGCGCGCACGGGCTCGGAGATGGTGCGGGCGATGGCCAGCCCCGTCCACACGGCGACGAACAGAGTGAGCATGGTCAGGAAGAGCAGCGTGCTCTGGGGCAGGGTCTCAAGCGTCTCGCGGCCCTGGTGCATCTGGAAGGATTCCTGGTAGCGCTTGTCCAGGCGCACCATGCCCTCCACCGAGGCCCGGGGCGCGTAGACCCCCGCCACGATGCGGTCGCCGCCGGGCCCCGCGGGGCCCCGGCCCAGCTGCCATTCGCCCTCGGGGGTCTCCAGCGTCTGGACGCCGTCGACGAGGCCGTCCAGGGCCGGCACCGTCAGACCCGGGGCCACGGAGGCCTCGGGTCCGGCGCCGGGGCGGGTGCGGGCCAGGAGGTCGAAGCCCAGTGCCTCGCGTTCCTGGGCCAGGGGGCCCAGGGCGCCCGGGGCCAGGCGGCTGCTCACGGCCTTGAGGCGGCGCCGTACCTGCTCCTGGTAGGCCTCGGAGATGTGGTGGCCGTCCTGGATCACCTGCATGGTGTCGGGCATGAACCAGCGATCGACGTTCTTGCGGATGAAGGTGCGGCCCATGGCGAAGAGCATCAGGCTGGGCGCGATGCCCACCGCCAGGAAGGAGAGCACCAGCCGCGTCCGGATCCGGGCGCCCAGGATGCCGCTGCGGCGCTCGAAGTACAGCTTGGCGATGCTCCGGATCACGATGAAGAGCAGGGTCCCGATGGCCAGCACATTGGCCAGGCCCAGGGCCAGCAGGGACCAGCGGCTGGGGGCGTCCAGGCCCATCTCCACCTGCGCCGACAGCAACCGGTACGCCTTGAAGATCACCCAGATGAGCACCGAGAGCCCCACGGCCACGTAGAGGCGGGTCAGTTCGGGGTGCCGCTTGGGCTTCTGCGCCATGCATTCAGGCTAACCTGGATGGTGGCATTTGGGGGCGAGGGGATGGCGGGAACGGAGTGGGTCCAGCAGGGCCTGGATTTCGGCGAGGGGGAGCGGGCCTTCCTGGGGCGCTTCGCGCCGGAGGAGGACTGCGCCTGGAGCGAGGTGGGCTGCGGCGAGACCACCTACCCCGTGCTCACCGGGGAATTCTGGACCTCGCGTCAGCGCCAGGCCCACGCCCTGCACGAGGTCTCCTACCGGGCCTGCTACAAGCCCCAGCTGCCGCGCCTGTTCATCGAGCGGCTCACGGAGCCCGGGGACCGGGTCTACGACCCCTTCAGCGGCCGGGGCACCACCGCCCTGGAGGCGGCCTTCCTGGGGCGCCGGGTGGCCGCCAACGACATCAACCCCCTCTCCCGCATCCTCCTGGAGCCCCGCCTGGCGCCCCCGGACCTGGCGGCCGTGGAGGCGCGGCTCCAG